>NZ_JBDJAW010000064.1 GCF_039649665.1 Microbispora sp. ZYX-F-249
TGTCCGCTCACGGCCCGGCGCGTTCCCCGATGCGCCGGGCCGCCCCAATCGGAAAGGTGAACCACATGCCCGTCAAGGGTCTCCGTCCGGTCGCAGCGATCCTGGGCGCCGGCCTCGCGCTCGCCGCCTCCGCCGCGCCCGCCGTGGGAGCCGCGGACACCACCCCGCCCAGCGCTCCGGGAACGCTGTTCCACTGCCCGCTGCCCGCCGCGCCCGGATCGGGCCTCGGCATCGGCGTGTCGCTGTGCTGGGGCGCCGCGACCGACGACGTCGGAGTGACCGGCTACGACGTTCAGATCAAGCAGGACGGCGTCTTCACCACCGCGCGCACCACGACCGGCATCGGATCCATCATCAGCGACCTCACCCTGGGGCAGTCGTACACGTTCCGGGTCGTCGCCAGGGACGCGGCGGGGAACGCCGGCCCGGCGTCCAACCAGGTGACGGCGACTGCGAACTATCTCAGCGGCATGCCGCCGTCCAGCCCCCCGCCCAGCCCGTCCCCGCTCGACCGGACCCCGCCGACCCGTCCGGAGGGACTGGGGCCGTACAGCGTCTTCGTGAACGGCGCCGCGGGCCTGACCTGGACGAAGTCCAGCGACGACGTCGCGGTCTCCGGCTACGACGTGTACGCGTGGATCGACGGCGCCTTCAGCCGGGTACCGGCCCGGGTCTCCGCGCAGGCCGACGACAAGGTCCTCGCGATCGTGGGCGACCTCACTCCGGGGCGCGACTACCTGTTCTACGTCGTGGCGAAGGACGCCGCGGGCAACCTCAGCGCGCCGTCCGACCTGGTCCGCCAGCGGGCCATGGTCGAACCGCCCGTCGCCAGCCCCAGCCCCGGGACCGGCACCACCGACACCACTCCGCCCGGCACACCGACCGGTCTGAGCGCCGGCGGCGGCCTGCCCGTACCCGGCGGGATCTTCCTGTCCTGGAACACCGTCTCCGACGACAGCGGCGTCCCACCCCGCTACGACCTGTTCCGGCGGACCGACCACGGCTACGCCTACGAGGGCGAGAACGCCACCCCCCGCGACATCGTCACCGGCCTCGAAGGCGGTAAGTCGTACACCTTCCAGGTCGTCGCCCGCGACGCGGCCGGGAACCTGAGCAACCCCTCGGCGCCGTACACCGCCGTCGCCCAGCCCGAGGAGGAGGAGCCCGCGCTCTCCTGCGACGTCTCCTACACCGCCCATACCTGGCCCGGCGGCTTCCTCGCCAACGTGCAGATCACCAACACCGGCACGACCGCCGTCGACGGGTGGAAGCTGGCCTTCTCCTTCCCGCTCACCACTCAGCGACTCGACTACGGCTTCTCGGCCGTGTGGAAGCAGACAGGCAGCGAGGTCACCGCCGAGAACGCCGCGTGGAACAAGACCATCAAGCCCGGTCAGTCGCTGTACATCGGCTTCAACGGCATCCAGACGGCCGGCAACCCCACCCCTGCCGCCTTCACCCTCAACGGCACCACCTGCTCGTGATCCCCCACCCCGCGGCCCGGCGCACCCCGCACGCGCCGGGCCTCCCCGACAGGAAGGTGAATCACATGCACGTCCTGGGTCTCCGCACGGCCGCCGCCCTGCTGGGCGCCGGCCTCGCGCTCGCCGCGGCTGCCGTACCGGCCTCCGCCGCCACGGCGGACACCACGCCGCCGACGGCCCCACCGTGGATCTCCGTCTGCCCGCCCCCGGTGCCCACGCCCCTGTCCACCCCCACCTTCCCCACCCCCAAGGCCAGCCCGAGCTCGCTGCTTCCCAGCCCCAAGACCACCCCCACCTTCCCCACCCCCAAAGCCAGCCCGAGCTCGCTGCTTCCCAGCCCCAAGACCACCCCCACCTTCCCCACTCCCAAAGCCACTCCCAAGGCCACTCCGACGACCACTCTCACGGCCGATCCCGAGTTGCCCAAGGCCTCCGTGCCGCTGTGCTGGGGCCGCTCCAATGACGACGTGGGCGTCACGGGCTACGACGTCCAGATGAAGCAGGACGGCGCGTTCGTCACGATCCAGAGCACCACCTTCACCGGCGTCTCGGTCTCGCCCCTCGTCCCGGGGCAGAGCTACACGTTCCGGGTCATCGCCAAGGACGCGGCCGGCAACGCGAGCCCGCCGTCGGCCGAGTACACCGCGGTCGCGCGGGTCTACACCGGAACGCAATCGCCCAGCCCTTCGCCGACGCCGCCGTCACCCGACCGGACCGCGCCCACCCGTCCCGAGGGGGTGGAGCCGTCCAACGTCTACATCAACGGCGCCGCCGGTCTGACCTGGACGAAGTCCACCGACGACGTCGCGGTCTCCGGCTACGACGTGTACGCGTGGATCGACGGCGCCTTCACCCGCGTGGACGCCCGCTTCTCCCCGTCGGGTGACAAGGTCATCGGGGTGGTCGAAGGTCTCACCCCCGGGCGCGACTACCTGTTCTACGTCGTGGCCAAGGACGCCGCGGGCAACCTCAGCGCACCCTCCGACCTGGTCAGGCAGCGGGCCATGGTCGAACCGCCCGTCGCCAGCCCCAGCCCCGGGACCGACACCACCGACACCACTCCTCCCGGCACGCCGACCGGCCTGACCATCGTGGGCGGCATCTCCGTGCCCGACGGGATCGCGTTGGCGTGGAACACGGTCAGCGACAACAGCGGCGTCCCACCCCGCTACGACCTGTTCCGGCGGACCGACCACGGCTACGCGTACGAGGGCGAGAACGCCACCCCCCGCGACATCGTCACCGGCCTCGAAGGCGGTCACTCGTACACCTTCCAGGTCGTCGCCCGCGACGCGGCCGGGAACCTGAGCAACCCCTCGGCCCCCTACGCGGCCGTCGCGCAGGCCTTGCCCCCGACCGCCTACTGCGACGTCTCCTACGTCACGCAGACCTGGCCCGGCGGCTTCAACGCCAGCGTGAAACTGACCAACACCGGCACCACCGACATCGACGGATGGACGCTGGCCTTCTCCTTCCCGCTCACCACCCAGCAGGTCGCCTCCGGCTTCAACGCCAAGTGGACGCAGACCGGCAGGGACGTCACCGCCGAAAACCTCCTGTGGAACAAGACCATCAAGCCCGGCCAGTCGTTCTATCTCGGCTTCAACGGCAGGCAGACGGCCGGCAACCCCTCCCCCTCGGCCTTCACCCTCAACGGCCGAACCTGCACGACGTCCTGACCGTCACCTGCGGCCCGGCCGTCCCCTCCGGGGGACGCGCCGGGCCGCCGGTGGCCGGCGACATCGCCCTCCCCGCACCGTCATCCACAGGACATGGCGGCGGCGCACGCGGTGGCCGTGGCCCGGTATCTCGCCTCCCCCGTCCTCGCCGCCGACCTCGAACGGTGGGAGCCGGTGCGCGCGCACCTGCCATGGCGGGTCGACATCTTCGAGATCGGCGATTCGCACTGAACCGCCGGGATCAGCGTGCGCACCCCTGGGATGATGGCGGGATGACCGACGCCTTGCCCGGGCTTGATCCCGCCGAGTCCGCGCCCGCCGCTCCGCCTCGGCGGGCGGCCGGATACGAGATCGAGGACGAGCTGCGTGCCGCGGGGGCGATCCACATCGCGGGCGTGGACGAGGTCGGCCGCGGCGCATGGGCGGGCCCGGTGGTGGTCTGCGCCGCCGTCACCGCCTTCGGCCCGCCGCCCGAGCTACCGGGGCGCGGGGAGCGCACGGTCCGGCTCACCGACTCCAAGTTGCTCGGCCCGGCTCAGCGTGAGGCGTTCGCCGCGATCCTGCCCGGCTGGCTCACCTGTCACGCGTACGGCGAGTCGGGCCCGGAGGAGATCGACGAGGCCGGCATGACCGAGGCGCTGCGCCGGGCCGCATGCCGGGCGCTGGAGGCCCTGCCGCTGCGGCCCGACGTGGTGCTACTCGACGGCGCGCACGACTTCCTCGGCCGGCCGTGGCGGGTCCGATGCGAGATCAAGGCCGACCAGCGCTCGGTGTCGGTGGCCGCCGCCTCGGTGCTGGCCAAGGTCCACCGCGACCGGCTGATGGCGGAGATCGGCGAGGAGCATCCGGCGTACGGCTTCGCCGCCAACGCGGGCTATCCGTCCCCGGTCCACCAGCGGGCGCTGGGGGAGACGGGCCCGACTCCCCACCACCGCCTGTCGTGGTCCTACCTCGACGACCTCCCCCAGTGGCGGCACCTGCGCAAGCACCGCGACCCCCTCGCGGGCTCCGGCCAGATGACCCTCCTCTGAGCCCCCGCGCTGCCCGCGGGTCACACCTCATTTCGCTGGCAGCCGGCCGTGCCGCCCGAGCGACTCCACCGTGCGCGCCAGCGCCGCCGTGCCCCGGTGCGGGTGGCGCGGCGGCGAGATTCCTCAGCGGGCCGACGGCGTGGACGAAGTGGCGGAACGTCGGCGGGCGGGTCGGGTCAAGGAAGGGCGGGCGGGGCGAGGTCGCCGGGGGTCAGGCCCATGCCGTCGGGGACGGCGGCGGGGTCGTCGCCCACGTGGATCGGCCTGTTGTCCCGGTCGACGAAGACGACGCGCGGCTTCAGCGCCTTGACCTCCTCCTCGGCGACCAGCGCGTACGCGATGATGATCACGAGGTCGCCGACCGAGATGAGGCGGGCGGCGGCGCCGTTGATGCCGATGACGCCGGAGCCCGCCGGGCCCTCGATGACGTAGGTGGACAGGCGGTTGCCGTTGTCGATGTCGACGATGTCGACCTTCTCACCCTCGACGAGGTCGGCCTCGGCCATCAGGTCCGCGTCGATCGTCACCGAGCCGACATAGTGGAGATCGGCCTGCGTGACGGTGGCGCGGTGGATCTTCGACTTCATCAGCGTGCGGAACATGATCTCCCACCGGGGTGCGGACGGCCCTCCTTACGAGCGCCCTCGATGGTATGTCACGTGCCTCACCGGCAGGACCACCGCCCGTCGTCAGGCCGTGGCGGCCTCCCCCGCCGGGGGCGTGACGTACTCGGCGGACGCGTCGAGCAGCCACTCCGCGACGTACGCGGCGAAGGACGAGCGGACCAGCACCCGGAAGCCGTCCTCACCCGCGACCAGGACGACGCCCGCCCTGGCCAGCGTGGTCTGGGCGCACCGGCCCGGGCCGAACACCCGGGGATGCAGGTCCAGGGCGCAGCCGTGGGCCAGCACGTCCCGCGCCCGCTCGCCGGCGACCACCAGGGTGGTGCGCTGCGCCGACACGTCGACGACCGACACGTGCTCGCCGGCCGCCGCCTCGGTGAGCCGCTCCACCAGCCCAGGGGCGGCGCCGTCCGGGCCCAGCAGCAGCCACTCGTCCGGCCCCAGCCACAGCACGGTCAGGTCGCCGCCGTGCACGGCCGTGCCCGGCTCCAGCGGCAGCGGCACGCCGATCGCCGTCCCGATCCGCTCGGCCGCCGGGCTCTTGGGCTCCACCCGGAGGTCGATCTGGGTCAGGAAGGGAATCTCGGCCAGGCGCAGGCCGCCGCCCGCGCTCGCCGCCTCGAACCTCGCCGCGAACGCCGCGGCCGGACTCCTGCGTTCAGCCATCGCGGCGCGCTCCTTCCGGGTCGTACAGGACGTGGGAGGTCACGGTGACGGGCACCAAATCCGCGCCGACCGGCGCGTACAGCCGTTCGCCGGTCCGCTCGCGCCCGCCGCTCACCAGCGCGAGCGCGAACGTACGGCCGAGCGCGGCGCTGCGGTAGCTGGAGGTGACGAAGCCGAGCGTCGGCACCGGAGGCTCGGGCAGCGACGACGTCTCCACGAGGTGGGCGCCCTCGGGCAGCAGCACGGCGGGGTCCTCGGGCAGCAGGCCGACCAGGTGCTTGCGGTCGGGTCTGGAGGTGTCGGCCCGGGCGAAGGACCGCTTCCCGATGAAGTCGGCCTTCTTCTTCGAGACGACCCACGCCATGCCGAGGTCCTGCGGGGTGACCGTGCCGTCGGTGTCCTGCCCGACGATGGGGAACCCCTTCTCGGCGCGCAGGACGTGCATGGTCTCGGTCCCGTACGGCGTGACCTCGCCGGACGCCATGACCGCCTCCCACAGGGCGAGCCCGGACCAGGAGGACACGTTGATCTCGTAGGCCAGCTCGCCGGAGAAGCTGATCCGGCAGACCCGCGCGTCGATCCCGGCGACCTCGGCGTCGCGCCACGTCATGAACGGGAAGCTGTCGTTGTCCACCGCGAGACCCGGGGCGAGCCGCGCCAGCACCTCGCGGGAGCGCGGCCCGACGAGCGCCACGGTCGCCCACTGCTCGGTGACCGAGGTGCAGTGCACCCGCAGGTCCGGCCACTCGGTCTGCAGCCACTCCTCCATCCAGTCGAGCACCGCCGCCGCGTTGCCGGTGGTCGTGGTGACGAGGAAGCGGTCGTCCGCCAGGCGGATGACGGTGCCGTCGTCGAAGACCATGCCGTCGGCGCGGCACATCACGCCGTAGCGGATGGACCCGGCCTTGAGCGTGCTCATCATGTTCGTGTAGAGCCGGTCGAGGAACACGGCCGCGTCGGGACCGACCACGTCGATCTTCCCGAGCGTGGAGGCGTCCATCGCCGCCACGTCCTCGCGCGCCGCCCGGCACTCGCGCAGTACGGCGGCCTCCATGTCCTCACCCGGCCGGGGGTAGTACCAGGGCCGCTTCCACTGGCCGACGTTCTCGAACAGCGCCCCGCGCGCCACGTGCCACTCGTGCAGCGCGGTGACGCGGACCGGGTCGTGCAGCGGCCCCCGGTCCCGGCCCGCCAGCGCGGCGAACGACACCGGCGTGTACGGCGCGCGGAACGTCGTGGTCCCGAGCTCGGCGACGTCGACGCCGAGGGCGTGCGCCAGCACGCCGCTGGTCAGCAGCCCGGACGTCTTGCCCTGGTCGTGCGCCGTGCCCGCCGTGGTGTAGCGCTTGACGTGCTCGACCGAGCCGAGGCCCGCGCCGACCGCGCGCAGCACCTCCGCCACCGTGACGTCCCGCTGCAGGTCCACGAAGTGCGCACTGTAATCAGCGTCGTCTCCTGCGGCCTCGACGAGCCACAGGTGCTCGGCGGGCGCGGCGGCAGGCTCCTCCTCGGCGAACGGCACAGCGGTCTCGACCGGCATGGCGAAGCCGGCGGCGGCCAGCGCGCGGCGGCCCGCCTCGGCGCCGTCCTCCAGGCAGCCGCGCAACGTCGTCACGCCCCGGGCGAAGCCGGCGGCCTCGACCGCCTGACGCGACTCGCCGGGCGTGAACGCGCCCAGCCCTTCGTCGTAGCGCAGCGTGCCGCCCGACTGGCTGAACAGGTGCACCACCGGCGTCCAGCCGCCGGACACGAGCAGCAGGTCGGCGGGGATCTCCCGGGCGTCGCCGCCGTCTCGTGGGGCGACCTCGACCGCGGACACCTCGTCCTCGCCCTTGGCGGCGGTGACCACGTGGCCGGTCAGGACCTCGATCCCGCGCTCGGCGCAGCGCGCCGCCCACGCCTCGCCGGGGGCCTGCCGTACGTCGGCGATCGCGGCGATCTCCACCCCGGCGCCGGCGAGGTCGAGCGCCGCGGCGTACGCGCTGTCGTTGGTGGTGAACACCACCGCCCGGCGCCCGGGCAGGACCCGATGCCGGTTCGCGTACGTGCGGGCCGCGCCGGCCAGCATCACACCGGGCAGGTCGTTCCCGGCGAAGGCCACGAACCGCTCGTGGCCCCCGGTCGCCAGCACCACCCGCTCGGCCCGGATGCGCCAGACGCGCTCGCGCGCCATCTCGGCGGGAGCCGCGGCGCCCAGGTGGTTCGTCCGGCGCTCCACCGCGACGAGGTAGTTGTCGTCGTAGTGACCCAGCACCGTGGTGCGGCGCAGCACGCGCACCTCCGGCAGGGCGGCCAGCGCGGCGACCTCCCCTGCCGCCCACTCGCGGCCCGGCCTGCCGTCCAGCGTCTCCGTCGTACCGAGCAGGCTGCCGCCCGGCTCGGGCCGCTCGTCGGCCAGGATCACCCGGGCGCCGGCCCGCGCGGCCACGCCCGCGGCGGCGATGCCCGCCGGTCCGGCCCCCACGACGAGCACGTCGCAGTGGGCGTGCACGGCGTCGTAGCGCGCCGGATCGGGACGGTCGGCCAGCCTGCCCTGTCCCGGCAGGCCCGTGGCGACCAGGCCGTCGTACAGCTCGACGGTCGTCGCCTGGAGCATGGGCTCGGGGAAGGGCTCCTCGATCTGGACGAGGGCGTTCGGCTCCTCGCAGCCCGCGGCGTAGACGCCGCGCGGGCGGCCGAGCTTGATGCTGCTCGCCACCGCGCGCACGCCGTTGGCCAGCAGCGCCGAGGCCAGCGTGTCGCCCTCCAGGCCCTCGTACTGCCTGCCGTCGAACCGGAAGCGCAGCGTCCTGCCCGCCGCCCCCTCGCGACGGAACGGTTGTGCGGCGGCCCCGCCGGTTCGCTCGCTACGCTCGCTCATGCGATCACCGGCCGCGGCTCGCCCACGCGGTAGACGGCGTGGATCTCGTTGGTGGCGGTGTCCCGTACGGCGTTGAACCAGCGGCGGCACCCTGCGGTGTGGCTCCACCGCTCCGCGAACAGGCCCTTGGGGTTGTCGCGGAAGAACAGGTAGCGGGCCCACTCCTCGTCGGACAGGGCGGCCGGGTCCTCCGGATAGGCGACGTGGGCCTGCCCCCCGTAGTGGAACTCGGCCTCGTCCCGCGGCCCGCACCACGGGCAGGGAATCAGCAGCATTCTGTCTCCGAAATCAGTGCGCGACGGCGGCGGCGCCGTGCTCGTCGACGAGCTTTCCTGTGGTGAACCGCTCGAGCGAGAAGGGGGCGTTGAGCGGGTGCGGCTCGCCGGTGGCGACCGTGTGGGCGTAGCACCAGCCGACGCCCGGGGTGGCCTTGAACCCGCCGGTGCCCCAGCCGCAGTTGACGTACAGGTCCTCGACGGGGGTGAGCCCGACGATCGGTGAGGCGTCGGGGGTCACGTCCACGACGCCGCCCCAGGTCCGCAGCACGTGCGCCCGGGCGAAGACCGGGAACAGCTCCAGCGCGGCCGACATCTGCCGCTCGATGATGTGGAACGCGCCGCGCTGGCGGTAGGAGTTGGCCGCGTCGATGCCCGCCCCCATGACCAGCTCGCCCTTGTGCGCCTGGCTCACGTAGACGTGGACCGCGTTCGACATGACGACGGTGGGGTGCACCGGCTCCAGCAGTTCCGACACCAGCGCCTGCAGCGGGTGGCTCTGCAGCGGCAGCGACACCCCCGCGTATCCGGCGACGACCGAGGAGTGCCCGGCGGCGGCGAGCGCGACCTTCCCTGCCGCGATCGGGCCGCGGGTGGTCCGGACGCCGGTCACCCGGCCGTCGCGCACGTCGAGGCCGGTCACCTCGCAGTGCTCGATCATGTCGACCCCGAGGTCGGCCGCCGCCTTCGCGAAGCCCCACGCCACGTAGTCGTGCTTGGCGATGCCGGCCCGCGGCTGGTAGGTGCCGCCGAGCACGGGGTAGCGCACGTCCGGGGAGATGTCCACGATCGGGCAGACCTCCTTGACCTGCTCCGGCGTCAGCCACTCGGCGTCCACGCCGTTGAGCCGGTTGGCGTTGACCCGGCGCACGCTGTCGCGCACGTCCTGCAGGCTGTGCGCGAGGTTGAGCACGCCGCGCTGGCTGAACAGCAGCGGGTAGCCGAGGTCCTCCTCCAGCCCCTCCCACAGCTTCAGCGCGTGCTCGTAGATGCCCGCGCTCTCGTCCCACAGGTAGTTGGAGCGGATGATGGTGGTGTTGCGGGCCATGTTGCCGCCCGCGAGCCAGCCGCGCTCCAGCACCGCGACGTTCGTGATGCCGTGGTTCTTGGCCAGGTAGTACGCCGTGGCCAGGCCGTGGCCGCCACCGCCGACGATCACCACGTCGTACGCGCGCTTGGGCTCGGCCGAGCGCCACAGCCGGTCGGGGTGGTCGGGCAGGTCCGCGCCCGGCGTCCTGCGCCCTTGAGGTTCGGGGCTCATCGGGCCTCCCCGTTCAGGCCGGAGTAGAGCGGGTGCTTGGCGGCGAGGGCCTCGACCCGGGCGCGCAGCGCGGCCAGGTCGGCTTCGGGCCGGAGCACCCTTGCGATCACGTCGGAGACCTCCTCGAACTCGGGGCGGGCGAAGCCCCGGGTGGCGAGCGCCGGGGTGCCGATCCGCAGTCCCGAGGTGACCATCGGGGGCCGGGGGTCGAACGGCACCGCGTTGCGGTTGACCGTGATCCCGGCCGCGTGGAGCCGGTCCTCGGCCTGCCGGCCGTCCAGTTCGGATTCACGCAGGTCGACCAGCACCAGATGGACGTCCGTCCCGCCGGACAGCACGCGTACGCCGGCCTCGGCGGCGTCGGGGGCGAGCAGCCGGTCGGCGAGGACCCTGGCGCCCTCCAGCGTGCGGCGCTGCCGGTCGCGGAACCACTCCCCCGCCGCGATCTTGAACGCGACCGCCTTGGCCGCGATGACGTGCTCCAGCGGGCCGCCCTGCTGCCCCGGGAACACCGACGAGTTGATCTTCTTGGCCAGGTCCTCGGTGGACAGGACGACCCCGCCCCTGGGCCCGCCGAGCGTCTTGTGCGTGGTCGTGGTGACGACGTGCGCGTGCGGGACGGGCGACGGGTGCAGCCCCGCCGCGACCAGCCCGGCGAAGTGCGCCATGTCCACCATCAGGTACGCCCCGACCTCGTCGGCGATCCGCCGGAACGCGGCGAAGTCGAGGTGCCGGGGATAGGCCGACCAGCCCGCGATGATCAGCTTGGGCCGGTGCTCGCGGGCGAGCCGCTCGACCTCGTCCATGTCCACGAGGCTGTCGCTCTCGCGCACGTGGTAGGCCACGACGTTGTAGAGCCGGCCGGAGAAGTTGATCCGCATGCCGTGGGTGAGGTGGCCGCCGTGCGCGAGGTCGAGGCCGAGGATCGTGTCGCCCGGCTCCAGCAGCGCCGACATCGCCGCCGCGTTGGCCTGCGCCCCCGAGTGGGGCTGCACGTTGGCGGCCTCGGCGCCGAACAGCGCCTTCACCCGCTCGATCGCCAGCCGCTCGATCACGTCGACGTGCTCGCAGCCGCCGTAGTAGCGCCTGCCCGGGTAGCCCTCGGCGTACTTGTTGGTGAGCACCGAGCCCTGCGCCTGCATCACCGAGACGGGCGCGAAGTTCTCCGACGCGATCATCTCCAGGGTGGACCGCTGGCGGCGGGTCTCCTCGCCGATCGCCGCCGCCACCTCCGGGTCGGCCTCGGCGAGCGGCGCGTCCATCACCGAATCGTTCACTTCAGTCCTCACTAGCTGCGCAGCCGTTCCATGGCGGGGTCGAACAGGGGCTCCTCGGCGACCACGGCGGTCACCCGCCGGTCGAAGTAGCCGATCTCCAGAGTGCGTCCCGGGGTGGCCAGCTCGGCGGGCAGCCAGGCGTAGGCGATGCCCTTGCCGATCGTGTAGCCGAAGGCCGCGCTGGTGACGTAGCCGACGGCGCTCTCGCCGTCGTACACCGGCTCCTTGCCCATGACCACCTGGGCGGGGTCGTCGATGGTCAGGCAGGCGAGACGGCGGCGCACGTTCTCCTTGCGCCGTTCCAGTGCCTCACGACCGATGAAGTCGCCCTTGTCCGGCTTCACCGCGAACCCGAGCCCCGCCTCGTACGGGTCGTGCTCGAAGGTCATGTCGGCGCCGAAGGACCGGTAGCCCTTCTCCAGCCGCAGGCTCGCGAAGGCGCCGCGCCCGCCGGCGATGACGCCGTACCGCTGCCCCGCCTCCCAGAGCGTGTCCCACAGCTTGGCGCCCAGGTCGGCGGTGGTGTAGAGCTCCCAGCCCAGCTCGCCGATGTACGACAGCCGCAGCGCGGTGACCGGCACCGTGCCGATGTACGCCTTCTTCGCCCGGAAGTAGCGGAAGCCCTGGTTGGAGAAGTCGGCGTCGGTCAGCGGCTGGACGAGGTCGCGGGCGCGGGGCCCCCAGACGCCGAGGCAGCAGGTGCCGGCCGTGATGTCGCGGACCATCACCGAGCCGTCCGCGGGCAGGTGGCGGTGGAACCAGTCGAGGTCGAGGTTGCCGTTGGCGCCGACCTGGAACACGTCGCGGCCCAGCCGGGCGACGGTCACGTCGCTGCGGATGCCGCCGTCGGTGTCGAGCAGCAGGCAGTAGGTCACCGAGCCGACCGACTTGTCCATCTGGCCGGTCGTCAGCCGCTGCAGGAAGGCGAGGGCGCCGGGGCCCGCGACCTCCAGCCGCTTCAGCGCGGTCATGTCGTACAGCGCGACGGACTCGCGGGACGCCTGGGCCTCCGCGCCGACGATCGGCGACCAGTAGCGCGCCGCCCAGTCGTTCGGCGTGGGGATGTCGCGGCCCTCCAGCAGGCGGGCGTTCGCGCCGTACCACTGCGGCCGCTCGTAGCCGACGGCCTCCAGGAAGAAGGCGTCCAGCTCGCGCTGCCGCGTGTGGAAGGGGCTCAGGCGCAGCGGCCGCGGCTCCTCCATGGGCTGGAGCGGGTGGATGATGTCGTAGACCTCGACGAAGTTCCGGCAGTCGCGGGCCAGCACGTAGTCGGGCGCGAGCTGGTGCGGCTCGAACCGGTTGACGTCGCACTCGTGCAGGTCGAAGGACGAGCAGTGGCCGTCGACGAGCCACTCGGCCATCGCCTTGCCGACGCCCGCGGAGTGGGTCACCCAGACGGCCTCGGCGACCCAGAAGCCCTTCACGTCCGGGGACTCGCCCATCAGCGGCATGTGGTCCTGGGTGAAGGAGAACAGTCCGTTGATGCCCTCGTCGATCTTCGCGGCGCGGGTGCCGGGCAGCAGCCGCTGGGTCTCGCTCCAGGCGTCCTCGAAGTCCTCCGGCGTGAACGTCAGCACCGACGGCATGACCTCGGCCTCGTCCACCGGCAGCAGGTCCTCGGACTTGACCGGCATCGGGCGGTGCCCGTAGTAGCCGATGCCGACGCCGTCGAACCGCTGGCGGTAGTAGAGGTCGGCGTCCTGGTGCCGCAGGATCGGCAGCGTCGCCTCCTCCTCGCGTCCCGCCAGGTCGGGCACCTGGCCGGTCCAGGCGAGCTGGTGCGCGAGCGGGGTCAGCGGCAGCGGCATCCCGACCATTCCGGCGACCTTCGGCCCCCAGATGCCGGCGCAGCAGACGACGACGTCGGCGGGGATCTCGCCCCGGTCGGTCACCACGCCGGCGACCCGGCCGTCCTCGGTCCGGACGTCGAGCACCTCGTGCCGCTCCAGCACCCGTACGCCGTTGGACCGGGCACGCCTGAGCTGCGCCTCGACCGCGCGTACGGCCTTGGCCAGGCCGTCGGTGGGGATGTGCAGGCCGCCGAGCACGGCGCCGGGGTCGAGCAGGGGGAAGAGCTCGGCGCACTCGGCGGGGGTCAGCAGGCGCGACTCGACTCCCCAGGACGTGGCCCAGCCGTGCCTGCGGTGCAGTTCGGCGAGCCGTTCCGGGCTGGTCGCGACCTCCAGGCCGCCGACCTGGAGGAAGCAGGGCTCGCCGTCGAGATCGAGCGAGCAGAGCTTCTCGACGGTGTAGCGCGCCATCTCGGTCATGGTCTTCGAGCCGTTGATCTGGAAGACCAGTCCCGGCGCGTGCGAGGAGGAGCCTCCGGTCGCGGGCACCGGGCCCTGGTCGACCACCGTGACGTCCGTCCAGCCTCGGAGTGACAGTTCGTCGGCGAGCGCCGCACCGACGACGCCTGCTCCGATGATGACGACGCGCGGGCCCGTCATACCCACCTCCGATGTTGCATAATCCGCAACGTTATGCGCTTAACGCAACAAGCGTGACGCGTCCCCGTGCGGGTGTCAAGCGTCAAAAACAGGACAAAACCGTGCCCGGTGCCGATCCAGGGGGAAGATCGGCACCGGGCACGGAGTGAGGTTCGGGACCTGGCCGGAACCTCCGGTGACGGCGCCCTCTGCCGGACGGGGAGGGTTTCCGGACAGGAGCGGCCGAGCGGGAGAAGCCGGAATCAGCCCTGGGGCAGCCAGGCCTTCACCTTGTCGGGGTTGTCCTTGACCCACTTGGCGGCCGCGTCCTCGGCGGACATCTTGTCCTCGGAGATGTACTTGGCCACGAGGTTCTGGTCGTCGTTCGTCCAGGTGAAGTTCTTGACGAGCTGGTAGGCCGGGCTGCCGGAGTCGGCGAACTTCTTGCTCACGATCTTGTCGAGGTCGTAGACGGGGTAGTCGCACGCCACCTTCTCGGCGTCGGCGTCGCAGCCCTCGGTGTACTCGGGCAGGTTGACCTTGACCAGCTTGACCTCGGACATGAACCACTGCGGGTCGTAGAAGTAGCCGAGCAGCGGCGTCTTCTGCTTCTCCGCCTGACGGAAGGCCGTGATCAGGGCCGCCTCGCTGCCGGCGTAGACCACCTTGTAGTTCAGGTCGAGGTTCTTGACCAGCGCCTCGTCGTTGGTGACGAAGGACGGGTCGCCGTCGAGCATCTGGCCCTTGCCGCCCGACTCGGACGTCTTGAACAGGTCGGCGTACTTGTTGAGGTTCTTCCAGTCGGTGATGTCGGGGTACTTCTCCGCCATCCACGGCGGCACGAACCAGCCGATGACGCCCTTGTTTCCGGTGACGCCCGCCGACACGGCGGTCTTCTGCTCGTCGATGTACTTCTTCTTCAGGTCGTCGTGACCCCAGTTCTCCACGACGGCGTCCACCTCGCCGGTGCCGAAGCCCTGCCAGGCGACCTCCTCCTTGAGGTCCTTCTTGACGACCGTGCACCCCAGTTCCTTCTCCGCCACGTACGCGATCACGGCGGCGTTGGCCTCGTAGCCGACCCACGGGTTGATCGCCAGGTTGACGGTGCCGCAGCCGCCCTTGCCGTCGGATGCCGCCTGCGTCTCCCCGACCTTCGCGCCTCCGCACCCGGAGAGCAGGAGGCCTGCGCCGGCCACGAGCGCGAGCGCGCGCGGCCCATAGTTCCTTGTCACTGCCACGTTGGTCCTCCTGTGGGGGTGTTACAGGTTCATCGGGAAGCCGGAGAGCTCCCGGCCCGCGAGGCGGCGGCCCGCATGATCCGGTCGAGCATGATTCCGAGTACGACGATCGCGAGCCCCGCGGCCAGGCCCTTGCCGCGCAACTGGTGCTGGGAGAAGCCGGCGACGACGTCGTATCCCAGCGCGCCGGCGCCGACGAGGCCGCCGACGACGACCATCGACAGCACGTAGATGAGGCCCTGGCTGGCCGCGAGCGTGATCCCGGCGCGGGCCATGGGCAGCTGCACCTTGGAGATGAGCTGCCAGGTGCTCGCGCCGCCGGCCGTCGCCGCCTCCACCGCGGTGTGCGGCACCCCGCGGATGCCCTCGGCGACCAGCTTCACCGACACCGGCGCGGCGAACACGACGGCCGCGATGATGGCGGTGAACCGGGTGGCGCCGAACAGTCCGAGGATCGGCACCAGGTAGACGAACGCCGGCATGGTCTGGCCGGCGTCGAGCACCGGCCGCAGCACGCGGTCGGCCCGGTCGCTGCGCCCCATCCACACCCCGAGGATCACCCCGAGGACCATCACGAGGAGGGTCGCGACCAGCGTGGTGGCCAGCGTGACCATGCTGTCGTGCCACAACCCGAGCGCGACGAGCAGCGCGCAGCCCACCGCGGCGGTGATCGCCGCGCGCACGCCCGCGAGCAGCAGCGCGAGGGCCACCGCCACCACGGCGACCAGCCACCAGGGCGACCGGGCGAGCAACGCCTCGAACGGGTTGAGCAGGGCGTAGGTGATGACGTTCTTCAGCCCGTTCGTGTAGGTGACCAGCGTGTCCTGCGCCCACATGCTGGCGGCGTCCGCGCCGCGCCGCACGTACGAGCCGAGGTCCGCCCCGCCGGGGAACTCCGCGGCCCAGACGTAGGTGTAGGAGAGGTAGACGAGCACGACGGCCACCGCCGCGGTCAGCGCGGTCTCCACCCTGCGCAGCCGTGCACCGCCCGAACGCCCGGTGCGGTCGGCGGTCTCCACCCGGCGGCCGGCGGCCGAGGTCACCCGGTCGAGCACGATCGCCATGATCACGATGGCCAGCCCGGCGTTGAACGCGGTGCCCACGTCGAGCGTCTGCAGCGCCTTGAGCACGGTCTTGCCGAGGCCGGGCGCGTCGATCAGCGCGGCGATCGTCGCCATGGACAGGGCGGCCATGATGGTCTGGTTGATCCCGACCACGATCGTCCGCTTGGCCAGCGGCAGCCGCACCTTGCGCAGCGCCTGGCCGCCGGTGGCGCCGAGGGAGTCGGCGGCCTCCAGCGTGGCCGGCGGGGTCTGCCTGATGCCGTGGGCGGTGAGCCGGATCGCGGGCGGGACCGCGTAGATCATCGTGGCGACGGTGGCGCTGGCCGGCCCGATCAGGAAGAAGAGCGTGAGCGGGGCCAGGTAGACGAACGTCGGCATGGTCTGCATGAAGTCCAGCACCGGCGTGACGACCCGGTTGAAGCGGTCGCTGAGTCCGGCCCAGATCCCGAGCGGGATGCCGGCCGCGAGCGACAGCGCGACGGCCGTCAGGGTGAGGGCGAGCGTGTCCATGCTCTCCTCCCACAGCCCGAGCAGGCCGAACGACGCGAACCCGGCCGCCGTCAGCACGGCGACCTTGCGGTTGCCGTAGAGGTAGGCGATCGCGGTGGCGACGCCGGTCACCCCGAGCCAGCCGACGAGCGGCACGGGGCGGCCGAAGGACGGCTGACTGATCAGCGCCTGGACGAACGTCACCGCGGCGTCGAGGAAGAGCCGGATGTAGTTGACGAAGTAGAGGAACAGCGGGTTGCTGTTGCGGTTCGCGTCGATCGCGTCGGCGGCCTCGCCGAGCCGGTTGTGCAGGGGCGTCAGCTGCGCGCCGCCCAGCGGCAGGGTGTCACGGCCGTTCAGCACCACCCACAGCACGATCCAGGCGACGACGACCGCGCCCGTGACGTACGTACGTGAGAGGAACCGGCGCGTCACCGGCACGCTGAGGGCCACCATTAGCTCTGCCCGCCCGCGCCGGCGATGACTTCCAGCACCTCCGCCGGGGTGACCACGCCGAGCAGCTCGCCGTCGCGCACCACCTTGACCGGGCGCCCGGCGGACAGGACCGTGCGCGCCGCGTCACGGATGACGGTGTCCGGGCTCAGCTCCGGTCCGTCGAGGGGGTCGTCCGGGGCGGCGTCGCGCATGATCCAGCGCAGCGTGAGGACGTCGGACCGGGGGACGTCGCTGACGAAGTCCCGCACGTAGTCGTCGGCGGGGGCGCCGACCACCTCGTCCGGGGTGCCCGTCTGCACGAGTTCGCCGTCCCGCATGATGAGGATGCGGTCGCCCAGCTTGAGCGCCTCGCCGAGGTCGTGGGTGATGAAGATCATCGTCTTGCCCACCTCGTGGTGCAGGCGGATGACCTCGTTCTGCATCTCACGCCGGATCAGCGGGTCGAGCGCGGAGAACGGCTCGTCGAAGAACAGCACCTCGGGGTCCACGGCGAGGGCGCGGGCCAGGCCGACCCGCTGCTGCATGCCGCCGGACAGCTGGTCGGGGTAGGAGCCCTCGAACCCGGCGAGGCCCACCAGTTCGAGCACCTCCTGGGCCCTGGCCAGGCGGTCGGCCTTCTTCACGCCCCTGATCTCCAGGCCGAAGGCCACGTTGTCCAGGACCCGGCGGTGCGGCAGCAGGCCGAAGTGCTGGAACACCATGCCGAACCGGTGGCGGCGCAGCTCGCGCAGGCGCTTGCCGGCGTAGCCGAGCACGTCCTCGCCGTCGAGCAGGACCTCGCCCGCCGTCGGCTCGACCAGCCGGTTCAGGCACCGTACGAGCGTGGACTTGCCCGAGCCGGACAGGCCCATGACGACGAAGACCTCACCCCGGCACACCGAGAAGGAGACGTCCCGCACCGCGGCCACGCACCCGCTCGTCCGTTTCAGCTCCGCACGGTCGAGCTCCGCCAGCGGCGTGCCGACGACGCGGTCGGCGCGCTGCCCGAAGACCTTCCACAGGCCGCGTACGTCGAGGACCGTGGGCCTGTCGCCGTCCGGCACGCTCGCCGGACTCTCCTGCTCGGTCACAGAGGATACGGTCATGACACCTCACGCTCCTTGACGTCCGCCTGCGACAGCGTCGATGCAGGCGCCACCGATGTAGGGGTCTGCCACAGGCAGTGCCTTCCGGTCGCCACGACAAAGCAAGCGCGCACTAGTTGCGTATTACGCACCTGTTTGCTTATCGAGGAACAGAATCGACCCGACACTCGCGGACAGTCAAGGCTTGTGCGCCTTTTTTACACTGTCGACCCAAACCATCCCATTCGGGCGGATACCTCGTCGGCAGCCGTCATGACCTGCTCCGCTACGGCGGGGATGGCCTTTTCGGGCATCCGGAAGGTCGGGCCGGACGCGCTGAGCGAGGCGACGACGGAACCGTCCGCACCCCGGACTGGCGCGGCGACCGCGCTCAGACCGTCCTCCAGTTCGTCCACCGCCGCCGCGTACCCCCGGCGGCGCACCTCGGCCAGCTCCGCGCGCAGCAGCCCGGGATCGGTGACGGTACGCGTGGCGAGGCCGGGCAGCCCCGCCGCGACCACCTCGTCGCACAACGCGGCCGGGGCGTACGCGAGCAGCACCTTGCCGTTGGACGTCGCGTGCAGCGGGATGCGCTGGCCCACCCAGTTGTGCAGTTGCAGCGCCGACGGCCCGGCCACCTGGTCGACGTACAGCGCCTCCCGGCCGGACAGGACGGCCACGTTCACGGTCTCCCCCACCGTGCGGGCGAGCGCCGGCGTGACGACGCGGCTCTCACGCACCAGGTCGAGCCGTGCGCTGGTCGCCCCGGCGAGCCTGACCAGGCCCACGCCGAGCCGGTATCTGCCGCGGTCGCTGTCCTGCTCGACCAGATCGTGGCTCTCCAGCGTCGCCACCAGGCGGAACGCGGTGGACCTGTGCACGCCGAGGACGGCCGCCATCTCGCTGACGCCGAGTTCTCCGTCCCGGGCGAGCAACTTCAGGATGGTGAGTGCGCGGTCGACGGACTGCACCGCCGAACCGTCACCCGGCCCGTTGCTCATGACACAACTCTACGCAGATTACGCACAAGGCTCTTGACCTGTCCCGGACATCCGGTCACTCTGTTGCGTATACGTCACCATGTTGCGTATTACGCACTCAGGAGGCTCCATGTCCGCTCGCCCGGGTAGCGAGTTCGTCCTCACGTTCTCCTGCGTGGACCGGCCGGGGATCGTCTACGCGGTGAGCGGCTTCCTCGTCCAGCACGCGGGCGACATCCTGCAGAGCCAGGAGTTCAACGACCGCACGAACGGCCACTTCTTCATGCGGGTCCACTTCGGGGTGCCCGAGGGCCGCGGTGACATCGAGGAGCTGCGCCGCGGCTTCTCCTACGTCGGCGACTCCTTCCAGATGAACTGGCAGATCAAGGACGCCGTGACGCCGACGAGGACGCTCGTGCTCGTGTCGAGGTTCGGCCACTGCGTGAACGACCTGCTCTACCGGCAGCGGGTCGGCGCGCTGAACGTCGAGATCCCCGCCATCGTCTCCAACCACCGGGACCTCGAACCGCTCGCCGAGTTCTACGGCGTGCCGTTCCACCACGTGCCCGTCACTCCCGGCACCAAGCCCGAGGCCGAGCAGCGCATCCTCGACCTGGCCGAGGACCTCGGCACCGACCTGATCGTGCTCGCCCGCTACATGCAGATCCTCAGCGACGACATGTGCAAGCGGCTCGAGGGCCGCGCGATCAACATCCACCACTCGTTCCTGCCGGGGTTCAAGGGCGCCAAGCCGTACCACCAGGCCCACGAGCGCGGCGTGAAGCTCATCGGCGCCACCGCGCATTACGTCACGGCCGACCTCGACGAGGGACCGATCATCGAGCAGGACGTGGCGCGCGTGGACCACTCGCTCGACCCCGGCGAGCTCGTCACCGTGGGCCGCGACGTGGAGGCGCAGGTGCTGGCCAGGGCGGTGCGCTGGCACAGCGAGAGCCGCGTCCTCCTCAACGGCGACCGCACCGTCGTCTTCCGCTGACCGCCGCGTCTTCCGCTGACCTACGGGCGTTTTCGTCGGCCGAAGGCCGCCGGCTCACCGGCCGGCCGGCTGCGGGGTCTCGGCGTCGAGCCACGGCCGGGCTCGGCATCGGTCCCGGTCTCGGCGAGGCGCTGCCGCCCCAGCGTCGCGAGCAGCCGCAGCTTCTCGTACGCCTCCGTGCGGGGAGGAGCGGTGAGGACGAGCAGCGCCTGCGACTGGTCCTCGGTGAACAGCACCTGGCAGTCCAGCTCGATCGGGCCGAGCTCGGGATGGATGAGCGTCTTGTGGTCCTCGAAGCGCTTGGCCACCTCGTGCCGCTCCCACAGCCCGGCGAACTCGGCGCTCGCCTCCCGCAGAGCGCGTACGAGATCGCCCGCCCGCGACTTCGCGCCCATCGAGCCGTGGGCGGCACGCAGATTCGCGACCAAGGCACGGCTCTGGCGGTCGCGGTCGTCCTCGGGATAGCGCAGCCGTTCCGCCGGGTCGGTGAACCATCGGAAGATCTCGCTGCGGGCCAACCCCGAGTAGCCCGACCTGTCGCCGAACAGCGCCTCGGCCATCCGGTTCTGCACCAGCGTCTCGGCCAGGGCGGACAGGATGAGCGCCGGTGTGTCGTCGAGACGGTCCAGCACCCGCAGCAACGCGGGCGCGACATCCGTCGCGCCCGGCATCGGAGCCGGCGGGTTGTGCCCGGCGATCCGGAACAGGTAGTCGCACTCGTCGTTCGTCAGCCGCAGCGCCCGCGCGAGCGAGGCGAGCATCTGCACGCTGGGCTGCGGGCCGCGCTGCTGCTCCAGACGGGTGTAGTAGTCGGCCGACATCACGGCGAGGGCCGCCACCTCCTCACGCCGCAACCCGGGGGCCCGGCGCCGCGCACCGGCGGGAAGCCCGACGTCCTCCGGCCGCAGGGCCTCGCGGTGCCGGCGCAGGAAGTCCGCCAGTGTCGCACGATCCATGTATCCGATTATGTCCGTTCGTCATCCGGGGCTTCCGGAGTTATCGGGGGATCGCCGATCCCCCGATAACCGGTCTCTGCACCCGTGGCGGCCGGGCGGCCAGCCTGGACTCATGCAGATCTCCGGAAACACCGTCTTCATCCCCGGCGCGACCAGCGGCATCGGTCTCGCCCTCGCCATCGCGCTGCGCGACAGGGGGAACACCGTCATCGTCGGCGGCCGGCGCACCGACCTGCTGGAGCGGATCGCCGCGGAGCACCCCGGCATCGGCACGGTGCGGATCGACACGGCGGACGCGGAAAGCATCCGGGTCGCCGCGAAGCAGGTGCTGACCGACCACCCCGGTCTCAACGTCCTGGTCACGATGGCCGGCATCATGCGCGTCGAGGACTGGCACCGGCCCGAGTCGTTCCTGGCCTCCGCCGAGTCCGTCATGACGACCAACGTGCTCGGCCCGATCCGGCTCATCGCCGCGTTCATCGAACACCTGCAGGCGCAGCCCGACGCCACGATCATGACGGTCTCCTCGGGCCTGGCGTTCGCGCCGCTCAAGGTCACCCCCAGCTACAACGCCTCGAAGGCCGCGATCCACATGCTGAGCGAGTCGATCCGGCTGCAACTCGCCGACACCGGCGTGAAGGTCGTGGAACTCGAACCGCCGTCCGTCCGCACCTCGCTGCTGCCGGGCCAGCAGGACAACGAGACCGCGATGCCGCTGGATGAGTTCGTGGCGGAGGTGATGTCGCTCCTGGAGGCCCGGCCCGATGCCACGGAGATCCAGGTCGAACGCGTCAAGTTCCTGCGCTACGGCGAGGCGCGCGGCGACTACGACCAGGTCGTCGCGACGATCAACGACTCCGATCCGCACGGGAAATAGCTCCGTCGCCATCGGGCCGGGTCCCACTCGAACGGCGATGGGCAGGAAAATAACAATTCATATGAATTGGGGTGCATGGCAACTGTAAGTTCATACCTCCATATGTCACCCCTCTACAGGATCAGATAATGACGGAAACCCCCCAGGAGCCCTCGACATTCGGCCAGAAGGCCGCAGGCGCGGGCAAGGTCTTCGGCAAGCGCGTCGTCGCCTATGCCGTCGGCGCCGCCGTTCTCGCCGGTGGCGGCTTCGCCTACAAGCAGCTGAGCGGAGCTCCCGAGATCGCCAAGGCCGGCGACTGCATGGCCGGCGCCACGGCCGACGAACTCAAGGTCGTCTCCTGCACCGACCCCGCCGCGGCGCTCACCGTCGAAGGCCGCGTCGAGGGCAAGACCGAGCAGGAGTGGGACGCGGACAATGACGGAAAGATTTGCTCTGCCTATCCCAAAACGGACCAAACTTTCTGGGAAGGCGAGGAGGGCAAGGCGGGATACGTTCTCTGCCTGGCGCCCAAGAACTGATCCGCTCCCCCGCCTGAACTGAACCGCGCTCGAAACCGTTCAGCAGGACCGCGGCGTCCGTTCGGGACACTCGGCCGGGGTCTTCCCGGCCGAGCGTCCCGCACAGGCCGAGACGCCCCATGACGGTTTCCGCCGCCTGGAACGGGCCGTGGCCGCGGATCCGCCGGCGCCGGCGGATCCCGCGCCCCTGCTCACGCTCGAACGGCACTAGACCACGTCGAACTCGTTGCCCTCGGGATCGACCATCGCCACCGCATAGTGATCGATCCCGGGCTGCGACAGCACCCGCACGACCGACGCCCCCGCCTGGACAAGCCGCTCCACCTCGGCGTCCACCCGCGCTTTCCGGGTCTCCAGCGGTACGTCCTCCCGCTTGCCGCCCACCTTCACATCAAGGTGGAACCGGTTCTTGACCACCTTGCCCTCCGGCACCTGCTGGAACCAGATCCTCGGCCCGTGCCCCTCGGGATCGACGATGCTGTCGCCGCCGTCCCCCTCGCCCAGCTCGTCTTCCGGCACTCCGACAGTGCGCCAGTAATCCCGCCATGTCTCGAACCCACCCGGCGGCGGCTCCACCGTGTACCGCAGCGCGGCCGCCCAGAACCGGGCCATCCGCTCGGGTGCCGCACAGTCGACGACCAGCTGATAAGAGACCATGGCAGCCATCCTGCCGAACCCGTCCGACAATTACCGGCTCGCGGTCCGACGGGTTCGCGTCGGACGAACCATAAGATCTCCCTGGGAATCCCACGACGCCCCGGCTCAGCGTTGCGTGAGGCGCTACAGTCTCGCCATGAGCAACGACGCCTCCGCCGCCAACGGCGGCGGCGTGCAGTCCGTCGATCGCGCGATCAGCATCATGGAGATCCTCGCCGGCCGCGGGGAGGCGGGAGTCACCGAGATCGCGGCCGAGATCGAGGTCCACAAGTCGACCGCGTTCCGCCTGCTCGGTGCCCTGGAGGCACGCGGCCTCGTCGAGCAGACCGAGGACCGCGGCAAGTACCGCCTCGGCTTCGGGCTCGTCCGTCTCGCCGGCAGCGTCTCCATGCGGATGGACGTCACCCAGCAGAGCAGGCCCGTCTGCCAGCGGCTGGCCGAGGAGATCGGCGAGACGGTGAACATCGCCGTCCTGCGCTCGCACTACGCGGTCAACCTCGACCAGGTGCGCGGCCCCTCCGCCGTCACCGCCCACAACTGGGTGGGCCAGCTCACGCCCCTGCACGCGACGTCGAGCGGCAAGGTCCTGCTGGCGCACGTGGAGCGGCAGCGCCGCGCGGACCTGCTGCGCGCGGCCGGCCTGCGGCGCTACACACCGAGCACGGTGACCTCGATCGAGGACCTGGAACGGGAGCTGGCGGAGGTGCGCGAGCACGGCTACGCCCTGTCCCTGGAGGAGCTGGAGGTGGGCCTGAACGCGCTCGCCGCCCCCGTCCGCTCCTTCCGCGGAGAGGTCGTGGCGGCGATCAGCGCGTCCGGGCCCGCCTACCGGTTCAGCGAGAAGCGCATGCGCGAACTGGCACCCGTCCTGGTCGAGGGAGCCGAGGAGATCAGTCGCCGCCTCGGCGGCTGACCGTCCCCTCCGCCGCCCCTTCCGCGGCCCCTTCCACGGCCCCTTCCATGGCACGGCGCAGCCGTACGACGACGCTCTTGGACGTGGGCGTGTTCGAGGTCTCCGCCACCGAGTCCAGGGGCACCAGCACGTTGGTCTCCGGGAAGTACGCCGCGCAGCAGCCCCGCGCCGTCGGATAGGCGACCGCCCGGAACCCCTCGGCCACGCGCTCGCCGTCCGGCCACTCGCTGATGATGTCCAGCATGTCGCCGTCCGCGAGACCGCGCTCGGCCAGGTCGTCGGGGTGGACGAAGATGACCCGCCGCCCGTTCTTGACGCCGCGGTAGCGGTCGTCCAGGCCGTAGATCGTGGTGTTGTACTGGTCGTGGCTGCGGATGGTCTGCAGCACGAGGCGGCCCCGCGGCACCCGCAGCACCTCCAGCGCGTTCACCGTGAAGTTCGCCTTGCCGGTGGCCGTGGGGAAGCGGCGCTCGTCGCGCGGCGCGTTCGGCAGCGCGAAGCCGCCCGGCCTGCGCACCCGCGCGTTGAAGTCGCCGAACCCGGGCACCACCCGCTCGATGCGCTCCCTGATCGCGTCGTAGCCGGCCTCGAACTCGGCCCACGGCACGTGCGGGTCGTCGCCGAGCAGCTCGCGGGCCAGCCGGCACACGATCGCCACCTCCGACAGCAGCGCCTCCGACGCCGGGCGCAGCCGGCCGCGCGAGGCGTGCACCATGCCCATCGAGTCCTCGACCGTGACGAACTGCTCGCCACCTGCCTGGACGTCCCGCTCGGTACGGCCGAGCGTGGGCAGGATGAGGGCCTGCTCGCCGCACACGGCGTGCGACCGGTTCAGCTTTGTCGACACCTGCACGGTCAGCCGGCAGCGGCGCAGGGCCGCCTCGGTGGCGGCGGTGTCCGGCGTCGCCGAGACGAAGTTGCCGCCCATGGCGAAGAACACCCGGGCGTCCCCGTCGCGCATGGCACGGATGGCCTCCACGGTGTCGTGGCCGTGCTCGCGCGGCGGCGGGAAGCCGAACTCCTTCTCCAGCGCGTCGAGGAACTCCGGCCTGGGCTTCTCGTAGATGCCCATCGTCCGGTCGCCCTGCACGTTGGAGTGCCCGCGTACGGGACACACGCCCGCGCCGGGACGCCCGACGTTGCCGCGCAGCAGCAGGAAGTTGACGATCTCCCTGATCGTCGGGACCGACTTGCGGTGCTGGGTGAGGCCCATCGCCCAGCAGACCACGACCGAGCGGGCGGCCAGCACGTCGCGGGCCGTCTCCTCGATCTCGGCGCGGGTCAGCCCGGTCGCCTCCAGCACGTCGCTCCAGTCGAGCCCGCGTACGTGCTTCTCCCAGGCGTCGAACCCGTGCGTGTGCGCCTCGACGAACTCGCGGTCCACCACGGTGCCGGGCGCGGCGTCCTCGGCCTCCAGCAGGAGCAGCGACAGCGCCTGGAACAGCGCCAGGTCGCCGCCGAGGCGGATCTGCAGGAAGCGGTCGGACAGCGCCGTCCCGGTCCCGGCGAGGCCGGAGGGCCGCTGCGGAT
This sequence comes from Microbispora sp. ZYX-F-249, assembly GCF_039649665.1. Lineage (NCBI taxonomy): Bacteria > Bacillati > Actinomycetota > Actinomycetes > Streptosporangiales > Streptosporangiaceae > Microbispora > Microbispora maris. Next base: position 25,328 of record NZ_JBDJAW010000064.1, read on the forward strand.
TCCGGAACCGCAGCAGCCCGGCCTCCGGCAGCGGGTTGACCGCCACGATCCGCGCGCCGCCCCGCTTCGCCCGCTCCAGGGCGGTGAGCATGCGCGGATGGTTGGTGCCGGGGTTCTGGCCGACCACGAAGATCAGGTCGGCCCGGTGCAGGTCCTCCAGCAGCACCGTCCCCTTGCCGATGCCGAGCGTCTCGGTCAGCGCCGAGCCGCTCGACTCGTGGCACATGTTGGAGCAGTCGGGCAGGTTGTTGGTGCCGAACCGGCGGACGAGAAGCTGGTAGGCGAAGGCGGCCTCGTTCGACGTGCGGCCGGAGGTGTAGAAGACGGCCTGGCCGGGGTGGTCGAGCGCGCGCAGTTCGCGCGCGACGACGCCGAATGCGTCCTCCCACGAGATCGGCTCGTAGTGGTCCGAACCGGCCGGCTTGTACATCGGCTCGGTGAGCCGGCCCTGCTGGCCCAGCCAGTAGTCGCTGCGCCGGGCCAGCTCGTCCACCGGGTGCTCGGCGAAGAAGTCGCGGGTGACCCGCCGGACGGTCGCCTCCTCGGCCACCGCCTTCGCGCCGTTCTCGCAGAACTCGGCGGGGCTGCGATGGCCCTCGCCCTCCGGCCAGGCGCACCCGGGGCAGTCGAAGCCGGACTTCTGGTTGACCCGCAGCAGGGTCAGCATCGTCCGCCCCGCGCCCATCTGCCGGTATGCCGTGCCGAGCGCGTGGCCGACCGCCGGGACCCCGCCCGCCCAGGTCTTGGGCGAGCCGATCTCCAGGCGTTCGTCTCCGACGTCCTCCCGAGGCGCCTTACGCGTCACCCCGCATCTCCTCCAACCTCATCGAGCCCGGCGACCTCACTCGCCGAGCTTGCCGCGCACCCAATCATGGAACAGGCCGATGTGGTGCTCGCTCGGCACCAGCACCCCGCCCTTGGCGTACGTGCGGGAGCTCATCGAGGGCTGGGTGCGCTCGCATGCCTCGAAGTCCTGCTCGTTGACCCGGTGGAACAGCTCCACCGACCGGCTGATGTCCTTGCCGTCGGCGACGACCTCCGGCAGGTACAGCCAGTCGCACTCCACCACCGTGCGGTCCACCGCGAGCGGGAACATGCGGTGGATGATCACGTGGTCGGGCACCATGTTGACGAACACCTGCGGCTTGATCGTGATGGCGTAGTAGCGCCGGTCCTGATCCTCGCTGATGGTCGGGATCCGGTCCAGCCCCTCGGAGCCGTCGACCGTGAACCCCCGGACGTCCTCGCCGAACAGCGCGCCGTGGCCCACGTAGTACTGCGCCGCGTAGCCGTCGGCGAACTCCGGCAGCACCTCGGTCAGCTCGGGGTGGATGGTCGCGCAGTGGTAGCACTCCATGAAGTTCTCGACGATGAGCTTCCAGTTCGCCTTCACGTCGTACACGATCCGGCGGCCGAGCGCCAGGTTGGCGACGTCGTAGTTGTCGAGGGAGGCCACGTCGCCGAGACGCGTGCGCACCTCGCCGAGCACGGTGTCCTCGAACGACGGCGGCTCGTCGGCCAGGCAGACCCACACGTAGCCCAGCCACTCCCGCACCGCCACGTTGACCAGGCCGTACTCGACCCGGTCGAGGTCGGGCATCTTGGTGAGGTTGGGGGCCGCGATGAGCTTGCCCTCCAGGTCGTACGTCCAGGCGTGGTACGGGCACTGGAAGGCCCGCTTGACCTCGCCGGACTCCTCGGTGCAGACCCGGGCGCCGCGGTGGCGGCAGACGTTGTAGAACGCGCGGATGGAGTTGTCCCGCGCCCTGGTGATCAGGATGCTCTCGGTGCCGACCTGGACGGTCCTGAACGATCCGGGCTTCGGCAGGTCGGCGGCCCGGGCCGCGCAGAACCACATCGACTCGAAGATGTGCTTCTGCTCCTGCGCGAAAATCCCGGGATCGGTGTAGTGCTCTCCCGGCAGTGTGGCCATCAGGCTCGGGGGCAGGCTCGTGGTGCTCACTGGTGGCTCCTGAAGGTCGTACGTCGCACGTCGGAGATCGAGATGATCAGGGGGATGCCGGTCACAGGACCACGACGGAGCGCAGCACCTCGCCGTGGTGCATCTTCTCGAAGGCCGCCTCGACGTCCTCGAGCGCGATCGTCTCGGTGACGAACGCGTCCAGGTCGAGCCGTCCCTGCTGGTAGAGGGAGACGAGCATGGGGAAGTCACGGCTGGGCAGGCAGTCGCCGTACCAGGAGGACTTCAGCGCTCCCCCGCGGCCGAAGACGTCGAGCAGCGGC
>NZ_JBDJAW010000065.1 GCF_039649665.1 Microbispora sp. ZYX-F-249
CCAGCTCGGCGGCCAGGCCCGGGTGCCCAACGTGGCGGGGACCTGGAAGGACCTCACCGACAACGTCAACTCGATGGCCGACAACCTGACCAACCAGGTCCGCTCCATCGCCCAGGTCACCACGGCCGTCGCGCGGGGCGACCTGACACAGAAGATCGACGTCGTCGCCCGCGGCGAGATCCTGGAGCTGAAGACGACCATCAACACGATGGTCGACCAGCTGTCCTCGTTCGCCGCCGAGGTCACCCGCGTCGCCCGCGAGGTCGGCACCGAGGGACGGCTGGGCGGCCAGGCCGAGGTCGAGGGCGTGTCCGGCACCTGGAAGCGGCTGACCGAGAGCGTCAACGAACTGGCCGGCAACCTCACCCGGCAGGTCCGCGCGATCGCCGAGGTGACCAGCGCGGTGACCTCCGGCGACCTGACCCGGTCCATCACCGTGGACGCCGAGGGCGAGCTGGCCGACCTCAAGGACAACGTCAACTCCATGGTGGAGTCCCTGCGCGAGTCGACCAGGGCCAACCAGGAGCAGGACTGGCTCAAGACCAACCTCGCCCGCGTCTCCGGGCTCATGCAGGGCCACCGCGACCTGGCGGCGGTCGCCGAGCTGGTCATGAACGAGCTTGCCCCGCTGGTCAACGCCCAGCACGGCACGTTCCTGCTGGCCGAGGAGACCCCGGCGGGCGCGGAGCTGCGGGTGGTCGGCTGTTACGGCCACCGCGAGACCTCGCGCCGGTACGCGTTCGGCGACTCGCTGGTCGGCCAGGCCGCGCAGGCCCGGCGGACGATCCTGGTGGAGGACATCCCGCCGGGCTACCTGACGGTGTCGTCCAGCCTCGGGCAGGCCGGACCGGTCAACCTCATCGTGCTGCCGATCGTGGTCGAGGACCAGGTGCTCGGCGTGATCGAGCTGGCCAGCCTCGGGCGGTTCGCCAAGATCCACCGGGACTTCCTGGAGCAGCTCGTCGAGACGATCGGCGTCAACGTCAACACGATCGTGGCCAACGCCCGCACCGACGCGCTGCTGGCCGAGTCGCAGCGGCTCGCCACCGAGCTCCAGGTGCGGCAGGAGGAGCTGCAGCGCTCGAACGCCGAGCTGGAGGAGAAGGCGGAGCTGCTGGCCCAGCAGAACCGCGACATCGAGACCAAGAACAGCGAGATCGAGCAGGCCCGGCAGGAGCTGGAGGACCGCGCCCAGCAGCTCGCCCTGGCGTCCAAGTACAAGAGCGAGTTCCTCGCCAACATGAGCCACGAGCTGCGCACCCCGCTCAACTCGCTGCTCATCCTGGCGCAGCTGCTCGCCCAGAATCCCACCCGCAACCTGACGCCCAAGCAGGTGGAGTACGCCAACGTCATCCACTCGGCCGGCACCGACCTGCTCCAGCTCATCAACGACATCCTCGACCTGTCCAAGATCGAGGCCGGCAAGATGGACATCACACCGGAGCCGGTCAGCCTGCGTCAGCTGCTCGACTACGTGGACGCCAACTTCCGCCCGCTCACCACGCAGAAGGGCCTGCGGTTCGAGGTGACCGTGGCCTCCGACGTGCCGGCCGAGCTGCTGACCGACGAGCAGCGGCTGCGGCAGGTGCTGCGCAACCTGCTGTCGAACGCGGTCAAGTTCACCGAGGCGGGCTCGGTCGGGCTGCGCATCGAACGGGCGGCCGGTGTGGCCCTGCCGGACGCCGGCGGCCAGGAGATCCTGGCCTTCCACGTGGCGGACACCGGCATCGGCATCGCCGCCGAGAACCTCTCGCAGATCTTCGACGCCTTCCAGCAGGCCGACGGCACCACCAGCCGCAAGTACGGCGGCACCGGCCTCGGCCTGTCGATCAGCCGGGAGATCGCGACCCTGCTCGGCGGCGAGATCCACGCGGCCAGCACGCTGGGCGAGGGCAGCACGTTCACGCTCTATCTCCCGCTGGCCCGCGTGGACGGCGCCGAGAGGGAGGAACGGGAGTCGCGGGAGGCGCAGCCGCGGCCGGCCGCCCCGCAGCCCGCGCCCGCGGCGGCGCGGACCTCGGGTGGCAGGGACGGCGGCAGGGACGACGGCGGTGCGCGGCGCCGCCTGCTGGTCGTCGAGGCCAGGCCCGGGGGCCTGCTGTCCATGCTGGCCCAGAGCGTCGCGGCCGACCTGCACGACACCCACGGCCCGGTCCAGGTGTCGACCGCGAGCGACGCCCAGTCCGCGCTGTCGACGCTGCGGCAGGAGAGCGTCCACTGCGTGGTGCTCGATCTCGGCATGCCGCAGGACGCGGCGGCCGACTTCCTCAAGGGCCTCGACTCCGACCCCGCGCTGCGCGCGCTCCCGGTCCTCGCGCACCACTCGCGCAAGCTGTCGCGCCCGCAGGAGGACCTGCTGCAGGTGCGCTCCCGCAACCAGCCGCTGGAGCTCCTGCCCAGCCTCGACGAGCTGCGTGAGCGGATCACGCTGCACCTGTCCGCCGAGGAGCCCGGCGACGTCCTGCCGCTCGTGCAGCCGGCGTCGGAGGAGGGGGCGCAGGAGCTCGGGAAGGTCGACAGCGCGCTCGTCGGCCGCAAGGTGCTGGTCGTGGACGACGACGTGCGCAACGTCTTCGCGCTCACCACGATCCTCGAACTGCACGGCATGCAGGTGCTGTACGCGGAGGACGGCCGCAAGGGCATCGAGGTGCTGATGCGCAACGACGACGTGGACCTGGTGCTGATGGACATCATGATGCCGGAGATGGACGGTTACGCCGCCACCGCCGCCATCCGGTCCATGCCGCGCTTCGCCCAGCTCCCGATCATCGCGGTCACCGCCAAGGCCATGCACGGCGACCGGGAGAAGACCCTGACGTCCGGCGCCAGCGACTACGTCACCAAGCCGGTGGACGCCGAGGAGCTCATCGTCTGCATGCAGCGCTGGCTGGACCTGCCGGGCAACGGCGACAGGTAGGCCCGGCCGCGCTCAGGACCGGCGGGCGGCGCGGGGGGCGGTGCGGGGGGCGGCGCGGCGGCGCTCAGGACCGGCTGCCCGCGGGGGCGGTGCGGCGGCCCCGGACCCGCGCCGCCCGGTGCAGGTCCTCCAGCACCGCCCGGGCGGCCCGCCGTCCGGAGACCAGCGCCCCCTGGTGGGACCCGGTGTCCCGGTGGTCGCCGCACACGTAGCGCCGGGCACCGAGTCCGACCGCCTCCAGACGCACAGGGCGGCGCAGCGGCATCGGGGGCGGCATCGCGGGCAGGGCCGCCTCGATCGCGTAGGTGGCGACGTGCTCCCACGACGAGGTGTCACCGTAGAGCTCGGTGAGCCTGGCCCGCACCCGGGGCTCGTCCCGGTCGCCGTGGACGCCGAGGACCGAGGTGGAGATCAGGGCCCGGCCGTCGGCGGAGTATTCGGGCGCGGCATCGGTGATCACGATCGTGTCGGTGATCACTCCCTTCGTGTCCACGATCAGCGTGGGCTCGCCGAGGGGCGAGGCCGGGGCGGCGTGGTAGAAGGTCGTGACCGGCCGCATCGCGGGCACCGGCAGGCCGGGCACCAGCCGTCCGGCCGTGGGCGGATCCACCGCCACCACCACGGCCGCGCCCGGGACCTCGCCCCCGCCGGCGAGGGCCACGCCGTCGGGGGTCAGCGCGCGCACCGGCGTCTCCAGCGAGATCGTGCCCTCCGGCAGGCGGGCGGCGAGCTGCGCCGGGATCCGCTGCATGCCGAGGGCCGGCACGCCGATCCTGCCACGGGAGAACGACCGCCACAGGAGGTGGAAGATCCGGCCGGAGGTCTCCAGCTCCCGTTCGAGCACGACTCCCGCGAGGAGGGGGCGGAACAGGTTCTCGACGATCTCGGGGGACGCGCCCCAGCGCCGCAGCTCGGCCAGCGTGGTGCGCTCCGCGCCGCGCCGCCGTACGAGGGAGCCGGGCAGCAGCAGGTCGCGGGCGGTCACCGCGGCGAGGACCGCCTTGTCCACCGGTGTGCCGACATGCGCGAGCAGGCCGCTGAGCGCGTGCCGGGGATGCCGCCACGGCAGCGCGACCCGCTCGCGCCGGCCGTCCCGGAAGATCATCGCTCCGTTGGTGAACCGCCGCAGGCCCAGCGCGCCGATGTCGAGGACCCGGGCGGCCTCGGGATAGCTGGTGTTGAAGATCTGGAAGCCACGGTCGAAGCGGAAGCCGTCCACCAGGTCGGTGCGGACCCGGCCGCCCACGCCGTCGGACGCCTCCAGGATGCGGACGGCCACACCCGCCTCGTGCAGGTGCCAGGCGCAGGCCAGGCCCGCGAGTCCGGCGCCGACGACGATCACCTCGGCTGGCTGTGGCATCAGCGTTCCCCCTTCCGGCCGCCGTACGGCTCCTTCAGGGACTTCGCACCGCACCGGGGCCGCGGATGCAGCGGCGCCGCCGCGCGGGCGTCGAGGGCCGGGGCGAGAGATCAGATCTGTGATCGTTCACAGGTCCGTACGACATGTGAGGACTGAAAGTTTCAGTGATCGTCGGGGCGGACACCCCGCGCAGGTGAACCGCCGGTACCCGGCCCTACCAGCCGGAGATCGACTCATCCGGACGCCTCCGATGATTGCGTTCACATCGCTGAACCGGGTTCGGTTGACCACACCGCCGGTTTCGCGCTGTGATGGCGCACCCAGGCACCTCCCGCATGACCCTGTTTGTCGCATTCCGGCGCACGCGCCCCGGCCCACCCGGCCGCACCGTACCCGCCGCGGCTCGGCCCGACCCCCGGAGGTCTCGCTTCGGACAAGCCCGATCACGCGTCTGCGCGCCGCGCGTCGCGCGCGCCGTCACGGCTCCGCCGTCGGTCCCCATCGGCACCCCCCTTGGAGTTTGGATGACCACACGACGTAGATCCGCCCTGCTCACCGCCGTGGCCTCGGCCGCCGCGCTCGCGGGGGCCGCGGTCCTGCCCGCCCTGCCGGCCTCGGCGGCGGCGGGCTGCCGGGTGGACTACCAGGTGACCAACCAGTGGCAGGACGGCTTCGGCGCCGCCGTCACGATCACCAACCTCGGCGACGCGGTCAACGGCTGGACGCTCACCTGGTCGTACGCCGCGGGCCAGGCCGTGACGCAGGCGTGGAACGCCACGGTCACCCAGAGCGGCGCGCAGGTCAGTGCGAAGGACGCCGGTTACAACGCGGCCATCCCCACCGGCGGCACGGCGTCGTTCGGCTTCAACGCCTCGTGGAACAACTCGTCCAACCCCGTGCCCGCGAGCTTCGCGCTCAACGGCACCACCTGCACGGGCGGGGTCACGAGCAGCCCCAGCGCCTCCCCCAGCACCTCTCCCAGCGCCTCTCCCAGTGCGAGCCCGACGCGGTCGCCGAGCCCGTCACCCAGCCCGTCGCCCAGCCCGTCGGCGAGCCCCACGGGCATCCCGGCGGGCGCGCGGCAGATGGAGGACCTCGACCGCGGCCTGATCAGCGTGCGGTCGGGCAGCGGCAACCTGGTCTCCTGGCGGTTGCTCGGCACCGAGAGCATCGGCACGGGCTTCAACGTCTACCGGGGATCCACGAAGCTCAACTCCTCGCCGATCACCACCTCCACGAACTACTTCGACTCCGGAGCCGCCGCCGACGCCGTGTACACCGTGCGGGCCGTGGTGGACGGCGCCGAGCAGGCGGCGTCGCAGACGTCGCTGCGCCTGGCCAACGGCTACCTGGACGTGCCGATCCAGCCGCCGTCCGGCGGCACCACGCCCGACGGGGTCGCCTACACCTACAGCGCCAACGACGCGAGCGTGGGCGACCTGGACGGCGACGGGCAGTACGAGTTCGTGCTGAAGTGGGACCCGTCCAACGCCAAGGACAACTCCCAGTCGGGCTACACCGGCAACGTGTTCGTCGACGCGTACAGGCTCAACGGCACCCGCATGTGGCGGATCGACCTCGGCCGCAACATCCGCGCCGGCGCCCACTACACCCAGTTCCAGGTGTACGACTACGACGGCGACGGCAGGGCCGAGGTGGCGATGAAGACCGCCGACGGCACCAGGGACGGCACCGGCGTCGTCATCGGCAGCTCCTCGGCCGACTACCGCAACTCCTCCGGCTACGTCCTGTCCGGTCCCGAATATCTGACGATGTTCAACGGCCAGACCGGCAAGGCGATGTCCACCGTGAACTACGACCCGCCGCGCGGGACGGTCTCCTCCTGGGGCGACAACTACGGCAACCGGGTCGACCGGTTCCTCGCCGCGACGGCGTATCTCGACGGCACGCGGCCGTCGCTGATCATGTCGCGGGGCTACTACACCCGTACGGTCATCGCGGCGTGGGACTTTCGCAACGGCTCACTGACCAAGCGGTGGACGTTCGACTCCAACTCCGCCGGCAGCCAGTACACCGGCCAGGGCAACCACAACCTGGCCGTCGCCGACGTGGACGCCGACGGCAAGGACGAGATCGTCTTCGGCGCGATGGCGATCAACGACAACGGCTCGGCGCTGTGGAACACCCGCAACGGCCACGGCGACGCCCTGCACGTCGGCGACCTCGACCCGTCGCGCGCGGGGCTCGAGGTGTTCAAGGTCGACGAGGACACCAGCAAGCCCGCGGCGTGGATGGCCGACGCCCGCACCGGCTCGATCATCTGGAGCAACGCCTCCTGCGGCTGCGACAACGGGCGCGGCGTCTCCGACGACGTCTGGTCCGGCAGCCCGGGCGCCGAGTCGTGGTCGTCCGCCGTCAGCGGCGTCTACAACACGAAGGGGCAGAACGTCGGGCGCAAGCCGGGCTCGGCGAACTTCCTCGCGTGGTGGGACGCCGACCCGGTCCGCGAACTGCTCGACGGCACCCACATCGACAAGTACGGCACCGGCGGCGACACGCGACTGCTGACCGCCAGTGGTGTCCACTCCAACAACGGCACCAAGTCCACCCCCTCGCTGTCGGCCGACCTGTTCGGCGACTGGCGTGAGGAGGTCGTCTGGCCGACCAGCGACAACACCGCCCTGCGGATCTACAGCACGACCGCGACGGCGAGCCGGCAGATCTACACGCTGATGCACGACCCGGTGTACCGGCTCGCGATCGCCTGGCAGAACACCGCCTACAACCAGCCGCCCCACACCGGCTTCTTCCTCGGGGACGGCATGGCGACCCCCGCCAGGCCGAACATCTATCTGAAGTGATGCCCCGGCGGCGGCCGCGGACGTACCTGGCGAGCGTCCGCGGCCGCCGCCGCGCCGAGCACGCCCGAAGCCCCATCCGAGGCCTCAGCCCGGAGCCTCCGTGAGGCACAGACCGAGCTGGGTGTACAACTCCAACTGGTCGAAGTACTCCCGGTGTGTCTTGATCTTGCCGTCCTCCACGAAGGACGCGCAGGTGCCGCGGAAGGTGACCGGGCGACCGGTTCCCTCCAGTTCGCGCCCGTTCGGGAGCAGGACGGGCCCGAGGTGCGTGCCCGTGGCCGTCCACTCCACCATCAAGGGCGCGTCGCAGCTGACGGCCTCGTACCACACGATCAGCTGGAAGTCGGGAAAGCTCTTGAAGACCTGCTCGTACATCCACGCGATCTGCTCGTGTCCCTCGGCCACTCCGAAGGGCGAGACGAGGACGGCGTCCGGACTGAAGGTCTCGAGCACGCCCTCCAGATCGTGTTCGTTGAGCGCGTCGGCGAGCCGGCGTTTCACAGCCCATGAATCGGACATGACGACAGTCCTTCGACGGTCGGTATGTAACGCAGGGCAACAACCTTAGCCAGAGGCCGGTCAGGGCCTGCCCACGATTCCATCGTCGGAGCACCACGAGCGGGTTCCGGTTCTCACACGCTCACACGGTTTCCGCACGACGGTTCCGGTGGCGGCCGTGAACCCGCCTGCGGCGCCCTCAGCTCGCGTGACCTGCGCCTTTGTGGGTAGGCCAGTCACTGCGGAGGGCCGAGGGGGTGGCAGCATGCGATCGTCGATCAGTCTCGGCCGCGTGGGCGGGGTCCCGGTCGGGCTCAACATCAGCGTCCTCGTGATCGTCGTGATCCTGGTGGTCGGGCTGGCCTTCGGCCGCTTCCCCATCGCCTTTCCCGGCCTGCCGGCCGCGGCGTACGTGCTGGCCGCGCTGGTGTCGGCGCTGCTCTTCCTGGCCTCGCTGCTCGCGCACGAGCTGGCCCACGCGTTCGTGGCCAGGCGGCACGGCGTCGAGGTGTCGGGGATCACGCTCTGGCTGCTCGGCGGGGTCGCCGAACTGCGCGGGGAGCCCCGCTCCCCCGGCGCCGACCTCAAGATCGCCGGGGTGGGGCCGCTGACCAGCGTCGTGCTCGCCGGCGTCTTCGCCCTCCTGTCCTGGGCGGTTTCCGCCGTCGGGGCACCGCCGCTGGTCAGCGGGATGTTCGGCTATCTGGCCGCGGTGAACGTGCTGCTGGCCGTGTTCAACCTGGTGCCCGCCGCGCCGCTGGACGGCGGCCGGGTTCTGCGCGCCTTCCTGTGGGCCCGCTGGGGCGACCGCATGCGGGCCGCCGTCGCCGCCGCCCGGGCCGGCCGCGTCTTCGGGTACGCGCTGATCGCGCTGGGGTTCCTCAACCTCGTCTCCGGCCTCGGACTCCAGGGCTTCTGGCTGGCCCTGATCGGGCTGTTCCTGGTGAACGCGGCGACCGCGGAGGAGCAGCAGACGCAGATCGACGCCGCCCTCCACGGGATCACGGTGGGCGAGGTCATGTCGCATGACCCCGTCGTCGCCCATCCGGACGAGACGGTGGCCGGCCTGGTCGACCGGCTCGTGCTCCGTCACCACCTGTCCACCTATCCGCTGGTGGACGACGAGGGCCGGTTCACGGGGCTGGTGACGCTGGGGCGCGTCCGGCGTGTGCCACCGGACGACCGGGCGGTGACCAGGCTGCGGGACATCGCGTGCCGGCCGGCGGACGTGCCCGCCGCGCACCCCGGCGATCAGCTCACCGAGTTGCTGCAGCGGATGAGCGGCAGCACGGACGGCCGGGCCGTGGTGCTCGGCGACGACGGCCGCCTCGTCGGCCTGGTCACCCCGACCGACATCAGCCGGACCATCCAGACGGTGGATCTGCGGTCGCGCGAGCCGTACCGGACGCCGCGCGGCGCCGACCTCGCCCCGCCGTCCCCCGAAAGCCCCGCACCGCGAGGCCCCGCACCCCGAGGCCCTGCCCCTCGAGGTCCTGCTCCCGGAAGCCCCGCTCCCGGTGGCGCGGCCCCGCCGGCCGGCCGCCGCGACGCCGCCTGAACGCCCGCCGGGGTCAGTCGTCGGCGGGTTCCTCGACGTCGTCGGGCGAGTCGGCGCCTGCGGCGTGCCAGTCTCCGGACCCTCCCCCGGGCTCGGCCCCGGGCTCGGCGTCGGGTGACTGCGCCAGCGGTGGCAGCCGCTCCGGGATCAGGTCTTCCGGCCCCTTGTCGTTCGGCATGGCTTCCTCCTCGGGCCGCGCCCATCCATCTGGGCGTACCCCGCGGTGGCGCGGACATTCGGTCGTGTCGCGGTGACGGCCGCGGTAGCCGAAAACAGACCCGCGAGCCGTGTTGAAGGGGAGACCAGGGGTAGGCGGACGGTGCGGCCGGACCGGACAAAGCGGTCGTAACTGATAGAGGCAGGCTCTCAAGGAGGTGGGGGTATGACGATCGTCGACGACACGGCGGTCGAGCGACGGCGGCTGCGGTTCGAACGGGACGCGCTGCCGTACATCGACCAGATCTACGCCGGCGCCCTACGGCTGGCCCGCAACCCCACCGACGCCGAAGACCTGGTGCAGGACGTGTTCATGCGGGCCTTCAGCAACTTCCACCAGTTCCGCGAGGGCACGAACCTGCGGGCCTGGCTGTACCGCATCCTGACCAACACCTACATCAACACCTACCGCAGGCAGCAGCGGCAGCCGCAGCGGGCCGCGACCGAGGACGTGGAGGACTGGCAGCTGGCCGAGGCGGCCTCGCACACCTCGTCGGGACTCAAGTCCGCCGAGGTGGAGGCTCTGGAGGGGCTGCCCGACTCCCGGGTGAAGCAGGCGCTGCAGGAGCTGCCCGAGGACTTCCGGCTGGCGGTCTACCTCGCCGACGTGGAGGGATTCGCCTACAAGGAGATCGCGCAGATCATGGACGTCCCCATCGGCACCGTCATGTCGAGGCTGCACCGGGGACGCCGGCAGCTGCGGGCCAAGCTGGAGGACTACGCCGCCGAGCTCGGCCTGCTCCGGTCGGCGAGCGCCGCGGCGAGCACCGCGGCACGCGACGGCGGGAAGGCCTGAAGGGATCAGGCGGGAAGTCCCGACGGGATTCAGGCGTCCTCGCGCTCGGGGTTCTCCAGCCGGAAGAAGTTGCTCGGGCTGCCGTCCCTGCGGTGCTCCTGGTAGATGAAGTTGAGCTTGCGTTCCTCGAACGTCGTGAACCACTCGTCCCAGGAGATCTCCTTCAGGTCGCCGCCGCCGTAGCCCGGGAAGTCGAAGCGGAGGACCCCCGGACGGCCCTCGTGCTCGGTGCCGGGGACGGTGGCGGGTTTCGCGCCCCGTTCCTCGGCCCATCCCTTGATGACGTCGTGATCGGTCGTGATCAGGCTGCGGCCCGGGCGTTCCTCGTGCTCGTCCGGGGCGCCGATCTCCTGCTCGTACTTGTGCTCGCCGGTGACCGGGTGGTGCTGCTCGGACATGTCGACACCTCCCCCCGTCCTCCCTACCCCCCGGCACCGGCCTTATCCTGCGGCCTTTCCGGGCAGCCGCACCCAGGCGGGGGACTCCTCCCCCGGCGCGTACGCCGAGTCGAGGCGCTTGCCCACCACGCCGGGCAGCCCCTGCTCGTCCGCCGCCCGCCGTACGGCGTGGACCTCTCCGGGCCACGACGGCGCCGTCTGCCAGCGCGGCCCGTTCACATCGAGGGTCTCCAGGCCCGCGCGGCGACGCCCGAACGGCTCCTCCAGCAACGACCGGCCGTCGTCGTAGAGCAGGTCGTAGGCGACGTAGACGGGGGTGCCCGCGAACGTGACGACCTCGCCGTCGAGGACGGTGGCCCTGCTGCCGAACGACTCGGCCATCGGGCGCAGCCAGCGGTGCTCCCCCGTGACGTCCGCGCCGCGCGGGTCGCGAAGGGTGAGCCTGCCGCCCTCCACGTACGCGAGCGCCCGCGCGCCGCCCCACCAGAACTCCCACGCGTACGCCCCGGGATCGCGCGGCGCGCGGGCGCGCGTCACCGGCGTCATCGGCGCGAGCGAGGCGGGCGGGGGCTCCCACCGCCCGCTGGGCGGGTCCATCCGGTGGATCATCCAGTTGCGGCCGCGGGTCCGGAACAGCACGTAGCGGCCCGCGACCCGGGTGCCGGCCAGCACGATCTTGACCTCGCGGTCGCTCCACTTCTCGGTCGCGTAGTGACCGCGGTCCCAGATGGTCATGGTGCCGCCGCCGTACTCGCCCTTGGGGATCTCGCCCTCGAAGCGGGCGTACTCCATGGGGTGGTCCTCGGTGTGGACGGCGAGGTGGTTGGTCGCGGGGTCGGGCGGCAGGCCCTTGGGGATCGCCCAGGAGACCAGCACCCCGCCCCGCTCCAGGCGCAGGTCCCAGTGCAGGGACCGGGCGTGGTGCTCCTGGATGACGAACGTGTCGTCCTCGCCCCGCGGGAGCGGCCCTTCGGCGGGGATCGGCTCGCTGGTGCGCGTCACGTCGCGCTTGGCCCGGTAGGTCTCGAGTTTGTCCGCCATCCTCATGCTCCTACCCAGCGCGGGGCAGACGGTGAGCGACAAGCGTGTCACCTTGTAGCGACATGTCCGGTTAAGGACTTCGTGACCACTCGGTAACTAGGCCTGACTATCGTCAGCCTCCATGAGTTCAGCGATCAGGTTGACCGCGGGCGCCGGTGTCGTGGCCCTCGGTCTCCTCCTGCCCGGCACGCCCGCCACAGCGGCCCCGAGCCACCCGGTCAAGATCACCATCATGGCCAGCTCCGACATCCACGGAAACGCGCTCAACTGGGACTACTACAAGAACGCGGAGTACGACGACAGCGCGCACAACGACGTGGGCCTGGCGAAGATCTCGACGATGGTGTCGCAGATCCGGGCCGACCGCGGCGCCGGCCACACCCTGCTGTTCGACTCCGGTGACACCCTCCAGGGCACGCCGCTGGACTACTACTACGCGAAGATCGAGCCGATCACCTCGACCGGCGAGATCCACCCCATGGCGAAGGCCATGAACGCCATCGGGTACGACGCGGTGACACTCGGCAACCACGAGTTCAACTACGGCCTGCCGCTGCTGGGCGCGTGGGTCGAGCAGATGAAGGCGCCGGTCCTCGGCGCGAACGCCGTCTCGGCCAAGACCGGCCTGCCGGCCTACCAGCCGTTCGTCCTCAAGACGATGAAGGTCAAGGGCGAAAAGCCGATCAAGGTGGGCGTCCTCGGCCTCACCAACCCCGGTGTCGCGATCTGGGACAAGGCGAACGTCGACGGGGAGCTGAAGTTCCTCGGCCTCGTCGAGACCGCCAAGAAGTGGGTGCCGGTCATCCGCGGCCTCGGCGCCGACGTGGTCCTGGTCACCGCCCACGCGGGCGACAACGGCCTGTCGTCGTACGGCTCGGACCTGCCGGTGGAGAACGCCGCCGCCATGGTCGCCGAGCAGGTGCCCGGCATCGACGCCGTCCTGTTCGGCCACGCCCACAACGACGTGCCGCAGCGCTTCGTCACCAACAAGGTCACCGGGCAGCAGGTGCTGCTGACCGAGCCGAGCAGGTGGGGCCAGCGCCTCAGCGTCGTCGACTTCACGCTCGCCAAGCAGCGCGGCAAGTGGGCGGTCACCGGCAAGTCGTCCACCACGCTCAACACCAACACCGTGGCCGAGGACCCGAAGATCGTCGCGCTGATGAAGAAGCAGCACGACAAGACCGTCGGCTACGTCAACAAGGTCATCGCGCAGTCCACCCGGGAGCTGTCGGCGGCCGAGTCGCCGTACAAGGACACGCCGATCCTCGACTACATCCAGAAGGTCCAGACCGACCTGGTGAGCAAGGCCATCGCCGGCACCGCCGACGCCTCGCTGCCGGTGCTGTCGATCGCCGCGCCGTTCAGCCGCACCGCCGTCTTCCCGGCCGGACCGGTAAGCGTCCGCGACATGGCCGGACTGTACGTCTACGACAACACGCTGCTCGGCATCAAGCTGACCGGCGCCCAGGTCAAGGACTTCCTGGAGTACTCGGCGAGGTACTTCACCCAGGTCGCCCCGGGCGCGCCGATCGACCTCGCCACGCTCACCAACGCCGGCGGCACACCCGACTACAACTACGACCAGCTCTCCGGCGTGACGTACGACATCGACATCTCCAAGCCGGTCGGCCAGCGCATCACCGGCCTGTCCTACCAGGGCACGCCGGTCACCGCCGACCAGCAGTTCGTCGTGGCCATCAACAACTACCGCCAGTCGGGCGGCGGCGGCTTCCCGCACGTCTCGACCGCTCCGGTGGTCTACAACGCCCAGGTGGAGATCCGCCAGGCGCTGATCGAGTACGCCGCCGCGACCGGCACGATCGACCCGGCGACGTTCGCCGAGCCGAACTGGAAGCTCGTCCGCGACGGGGTCCCCGTCTTCGACTGATCCGGTGGGGGGTGGTCCGCGTCCCGGGCCACCCCCTTGTCCGTTGAGCGGTCGTACTCACCCGATATGGGTGATCGCACTCATGCCCGCGCGCCGATCCGGCGGCGACACTGACGTGTCACGACGCCGACGGAAAGGATGACCGTGAGCAGAAGCGGGATCGTCTTTCTCACGATCGTCACCACGATCGCGGGGATCGTCCTCGTCTACGTGGTGGACGTGCCACTGCCGGTGGTCGTCTCGCTGGGATTCGGGGCGCTGTGCCTGCTCTGGCTGATCGTGCTCCTGACGGTGCCGTGGAACCTGTACTTCCAGGCCCACTCCCTGATCCACGAGATACGCGTCAGCCGCGAGCGCGGCGTGGCGGTCTCGCCGGAACGCGAGGAGGAGGCCCGCCGCATCGCGGTGCGCATGCGCCGGGCCGCCGTCGCCGCCCACCTGGTGTCGGCCGCCCTGCTCGCGGCGATCACCTACTTCTCCGGCGAGACCGTCGGCTACTACTTCGCCGTCTTCTCCCTGCTCGGCACGTTCTTCCGGCCTGCCGGAGCCTGGTTCTCCCACCTGCGCAGCCGGATGACCACGATGCTGGAAGAGGTCCGTTATCCCCGCGAGGACGTCGTCGCGCTGGCCGGACGCGTCGACGCGCTGAAGGCGCGGGCCGAGGAGTCCGAGGCCCGGGCCGCCGAGCTGGCCGAGCGCCTCGACGCCCTCACGGCGGAGACGCGCGCCGCATCCCACACGGCCACGGCCCGGGAGGACGCTCTCGACCGCAGGCTCGACGCCATGGGCAGGACGTTCGAGGACTCCCTCAGCCGCCTCACCGACAACCAGGAGGTCCTGTCGGGCATCAAGGCGTTCCTCCGCCTGATCAGATCCGAGACGGCGTAGTCCGCGAGATTTCGCGCCGGGTCCTGTAATCGAGGACCTCGAACCGGGACTACTGAGTATGGACGACCCCGAAGAACGCTTCACCGAGCTGTACGACCGGCATTACCGGAACGTGCTCGGCTACGCGCTGCTCCGCGCCGAACGGCAGTCGGCCGAGGACATCGCGAGCGAGACGTTCCTGATCGCCTGGCGACGGCTCGCCCAGGTGCCGGAGCATCCTCTGCCGTGGCTCCTCGCCGTCGCCCGCAACCTGCTGCGCAAGCAACACCGCCTGGACATGCGACGGCTGCGGCTCACCGCCTCGGCCCCGGAGGGGGACGTGGCCGACCAGGTCAGCGAGCGGCAGACGGCGATCGACGCTCTCGCCCGGCTCTCCGGCGCCGACGCGGAGGCTTTGATCCTCGCGAGCTGGTACGGGCTCGGCCCGGCCGAGGCCGCGAAGGTCGTCGGATGCTCGGCACGCACGTTCGCCGTCCGTCTCCACCGTGCCCGCCGGCGTCTGGCGGACATACTCAACGCCCCTCAGACGGTCCTCCAGGAGCAACTGCGATGAACACCGACGAACTGATCCGTGCCCTGCGGCCCGACGACCTGCTCGACGAGGCCTACCACCGCCGCCGCGAGGCCGACCTCGCGCGGATCCTCGCCGACCAGCCCCTCCGCCGCCCCTCACCCGTACGGACCCGGCTGGTGCTCGCGGGCGCGGCGGCGGCCGTGTCCGCCGCGCTGGCGGTCCCGGCCCTCCTGCCCGGTGCCACCACGCCCGCTGCCACGACGCCCGCTGCCACGACGCCCGGCGGGGCGGGCACACCGGCCGGCGGCGGCGCGTCCGCCCCGGCGAACCGGGCGGTCGTGACGCTCGACGCGCGGTCGTTCCTCCTGGCGGCAGCCGGCAACGCCGCCCGCGCGGACGTGAAGACGGGCCGATACTGGTACAGCCGCGAGCGGCTGTACGAGCCGCAGCCGCCGGGCAAGGTGCTCGTCTCCTCCACCGAGAGCTGGTACGACGGCGAGACCGGGCGGGGACGGACCACGAGCGGCCTGGACGCCGAGGTCGTCGCGGGCGGGGCCACCGCGAAGGCGACGCCCACGCCCCGTACGCGTGACTTCCGGATCACGCTGCTGACGGACATCGGCGGCGAGAGCCTGTCCCAGGACGACTTCCGGCGGCTGCCCCGCGAGGTCGAAGGCCTGCGCCGCTGGCTGGAGGCCCATCGGCGGAAAGAGCCCTCGGCGGGCTTCACGTTCCGGATGACGAGGCTGGTGCTGTCCGGTCCGACCACTCCGGCCACCCGGGCCGCGATGCTGCGGATCCTCGCCGACGAGCCGGGCCTGAGGCTGGAACGGGGTGTCACCGACCCGCTCGGCCGCTCCGGCGCCGCGGTCGTGTCCGCCGACGGCGCCATCCGGCTGATCATCGACGAGTCGGGCGCGCGCCTGCTGGCGGAGGAGTACAACGGCCCGGACAGGGCGACCGAGCGCGTCGGGCGAAGCGTCCGCGTCGGCGCCCGCACGGGCGAGAAGACCGTGTACGAATCCTCCGGCTGGGTCGAGAAGATCGGCGATCGGCCGTAGCCACGACGACGGGGCCCGTGCCGTCCGACCGAGGGCGCGGGCCGCGTCACGACCTTCGCCGCACGGTCCGGGGGGCCGTGCGGCTCGTTCCGCACAACGCGAGCCTCGGGACCGCCGCTCCCGCCGTCCGCCGAGCCGCGGACACGCGGTGTGGGCCGAGGACACAGGAGACAGAACCGGAAATTCCCGATTCTGTGGACGGTCCTGTCACTGCCCGATACCCTCTGCCGGGTCAAGATTGTCGGATCTTCAACGACAGGGCGGGGACGGCGTGGCGCGCTCGTGGCGGGAGCTTCCCACGGGCCGGGTCGTACATCTGCACGCAGGGCAGGACATGCACCTGCACGGCGACCCGGACGCCGTCGCCCTGGCGATCGACCCACTGCCCGATGACGCGCCCGCGCTGGTGACATACGTCCCCCGCCCGGCGGGGGCCCCCGCGGCTGTGGTCGCCGACGTGCTGAGGGAGCTGGAGTCCGCCGCGCTGGCGATGTTCCCCGCCTGGCTGCCCGAGGCGGACGGCATCACCGGCACCGGCGGGGCGGCGGTTCCGGCCGTCCGTGCCCACGCCCTGCGCGCGGGCTCCGCCACCCGGCACTTCGCGCCCTTCCTCGCCCACCTCGCCGAGCGGGCCCTGCGCGAGCGGGCGAGGGGGGTCACGGCCGGCAGCGGCACGGCGGGCCGCGCCGGAACGTTCCCGCCCGAGATCCGCGCCGCGGGGCTGGCCCGGGTGCTGTGCTCGGGCTACCGGCGGGCCGAGGCCGCGATCCTCGTACGGATGCCGCCCGATTTCTCTCCGTCCGCGGAGGAGGTGCTGGTCGCGGCGTGCGAATGGCTGGCCCACCACGGCGGGTTCGGCGTCTGGCTCATCGGGCCTCCTCTGCGCTCCGTCGACAGGATCGAGACCGTGACGGCCCCGATCCCCGAAGGGGTTGCGGCGCTCGTCCGCGAGGTCGAGCCCGGCGGCGGCGAGGAGTTTCCGCCGCCGACGCTCACCTTCCCGCCTCTCGCCGGGTCGCCGCACCCGGGCAGCGCCGCCGAGCGGCGGCTGGAGGCGGCGCTGTCGCCGTGCGCCTGGGCGGCGGGCCGCGAGTGGAACCAGCTCCACGCCTCCGGACCGCTCAGCAACCCGATCCGCGTCGACCTGATCTGGCGTGCCGAACGGTGCGTGGTCGAGATCGACGGCCCCGAGCATCTGAGCCCGCGCCGCCTCGCCGCGGACGGGCAGCGCGACCTGCGCCTGCGCCGGGACGGCTACGCCGTCCGCCGCTTCACCAACGAGCAGGTGCTGGAACGTCTCGGCACCGTGCTCGCCGAGTTGGAACGCTTCCTCCACCAGTGCCGCCGTGGAACGTTCGAAGGGTCACTCCATGCCTGACACGTCGCTATCCCAGCGCGAGACCGCCATCCTCCTGCTGCTCATGGCCGAGGCCCGCGAGTTCACCAACCCGGAGCTCAAGGAGCAGTTCGGCGTCGAGATCGGCAAAAAGGAACGCGAGCACCTGCAGCGGCTCAAGCTGATCGAGGTCGGGAAGAAAGGCCAGGCGTTCACCTACGCGCTGAGCGACGACGGCTGGGCCAGGGCGGCCGCGATGTTCCGTGACGGCATCCCCAGGTCCAGTCGTCTCGCCGCACGGGCGCTCGAAGCGGTCGTCCGGGCCATGGTCTCCGGCCTCCAGCGACACCTGGAGAGGAGCAGCGCCCCGCTCGCCGAGATCTTCGGCCGGGAGGAGGACCTCGGCCCGGGCATCAGCGAGGAGCCCCTCGCTGAACCGCCCGTCGCCCGGGCGGCGGCAGAAGTCGCGCACCCGCCGGTCGCGAGGGTGCCCGTGTCCGAGGACATCGAGACGTCGATCCGCAAGGCGTACGCGCAGCTCGCCGACAAGGCGAACGCCTGGGTGAGCCTGACGCGACTGCGCCCGCTGCTGGGCGACGTTCCCCGGGACGAGGTCGACGCCACCCTCCGCCAGATGATTCGCCGGCCCGACGTGCGCCTCGTCCCTTGGGAGAACCAGAAGACCCTCACTCAGGCGGATCGTGACGCGGCAATCGTCATCGGGGACCAGCCCAAGCACCGCATCTGGATCGGAGCATGATGACCGGCAAGGAACTGAACGCTCTGGCGGCGTTGAGGTTCAACTACGCCAAGGTCCCCGACGACGTCTGGCGCCCGCTGCCGTTCCACGTCGGGACTCTGCACCGGCAGACCGTGCAGACCGTCCTCGACGGCTTCATTGAGGCCGAGGAGAGCGCCGATGCGAGCCCTATCGGCATCGTCATCGAGGGGCAGCGAGGCTCCGGCAAGACGCATCTCCTTGGTTGGGTCAGGCAGAAGGTGCACGAGGAGGACGGCTACTTCTTCCTGGTGAGCCTGCTCGACGCCAGGAGCTTCTGGGAGAGCGTGCTGCTCTCCATGATGGACAGCCTTTCCCGGCCGATACCGGGATCGGGCACCCAGCTCAATGAGCTTCTGTGGCGGCTCTGCCTGCTGGCCGAGGTGCCGGAAGACGCTCGGGAGTCCGTGACCGGTGAGGCCCCGCTCTCCCGGCAGGACCTGGACGTCTTCGTACGCGCCCTGCGACGGTACGACCGGAATGTCGGTGGCGTCGCCCAGGACGTTGCCAGAGCGCTCGTCCTACGCGCGTCCAGCGACCTGTCCGCGCAGGACGTGGGAGATGCCTACCTCACCTCGGCGCCGGAAGGAGAACCGGGCGAGCGCAACGTCTGGGGCTTCACCCCGGTCGCGAAGTCTCCTCAGGAAATCGTCAGGGACCTGTCCCGCCTGGTGGCGCTGACCGGGCCTTCCGTTATCGCGGTGGACCAGATCGACGTCCTGATCGCGCAGTCGTCCGTCGCCATGACGGACAACGCCCCGGAGTCCCGGCCACAGGGGTCGGTCCTCGATGGGATCGCGGGTGGCCTGATGGCCCTGCGTGAGGTGACCCGCCGCACGCTGACCGTGCTCTCGTGCCTTCCCACGACCTGGACCCTGATCGAGACGAAGGCCATCGACACCGTTCAGGACCGCTTCCGGGTGACCACACCGCTCGACACCATCCCTGATGCGAGAACTGGCGTCGAGCTGGTCGAGAAGCGGTTCCGTGCGCAGTACGGCGCGGTCGGGTTCACTCCGCCGTATCCGACGTGGCCGGTGAAGCCGGAGGCGTTCGAGGAGGCCTACCAGTACACGCCTCGTCAGTTGCTCATCCGTATCGACAAGCACGTGCGGTCGTGCCTGGCGAGCGGGCAGGTCGCGGAGCTGGAACGGCTGACGGGCGCACAACCCGTCACCGTCGTCCCCAAGCCTCAGCCGCCGAAGCGGGAACCCGGCTTCGGGGAGCTGGACAGGCGGTTCGCGAAGCTGCGGGAGCGAGCGGACGTGGCGGAGGCGTTGGACCCGATCACGGAGGACGCCGTGATGCCGCGCCTGCTGGCGGCCGGACTGTCCGCCTGGATCACCGAGCAGGGCGAGGACGGACGCCTGTTCGCCCAGGACCCGCCGCCGAGCACGAAGCCGCCCCTGCACGCCCGGCTGCGCAGAACGCTGGACGAGGCGACGGAGAACGAGGCCCACTGGTGCTTCCGCGCCATCTCGGCGTCCCATCACATCGCCGCGCTGAACCGGCTGAAGGCCGCGTCCACGGCGGCCGGGCTCGACGAACGGATACCCGCGCGCAGACTGTTCGTGCTCAGGAACCAAAGCTGGGCGAAGGGACCGGTGACGCAGGAGGCGCTCACGGCCTTCGAGCAGGCGGGCGGCCGTGTGCTCCAGATCGAGGAGGACGACCTCCGGATCTTCGCGGCGCTCCGTGATCTGCTGGCCGAGAACCCGCCGGAGCTCCAGGCCTGGCTCGTCTCCCGTAGGCCGACGAGCGAGGTGAAGCTGTTCGCCGAGGCGCTCAGCGACGCGGCCGTTCCGCGCGTGTCCGGTGCCGAAAGCGAGAAATCCTCGCGGGCGCCCCGGTCTCTGGGCCGCACCCGGCGTATCGCCAATCCCGATCGGCAGTTGCTCCAATGGGATGCCGTGCCACGGCTGACGTCACGACCGGCGACCGGCGCGCCATCCCCCGTCTCCGGCACCGCACCTTCACAGGGCCCCGTCCCCGCGCCGTCTCCGGCTCTTGACGATGCGCTGTCTCCGGCCCCAGACACCACGCCGTCCCCGATCTCCGGCGAGGTGCCGGAACCGGCCGGCCCGAGCGTCACGATTCCCGGCGGCACCGGCACGGCCGGTCCCGATCTGCAGGTCTGGCCGCCCCTGCCCTTCTTCGAGTCATCGACGGTCGAGGCGCCGGCCACGGAGACGCCGGTCGACGTGCCCTTCGGGGAGATGCCGATGGTGGAGGTAGTGGTCGAGCCCCACCCGCACACGCCGGTGCGGGCGGACGAGGTCACGACGGCTCCGTACCTGACGATCGGGGCGGCGACCTCGGACAACCGGCCGGTACGGATCCCGCTGGAGACCCTGCGCAAACACACGGCGATCTTCGCCGGCTCGGGCTCCGGCAAGACGGTGCTGATCCGCCGCGTCGTGGAGGAGTGCGCCCTTCAGGGGGTCTCGGCGATCGTCCTCGACGCGAACAACGACCTCGCGCGGCTCGGCGACCGGTGGCCGGAGCCGCCGACGGAGTGGGGCGAGGGCGACGCGGCCAAGGCCGACGACTACCTGGCGAACACCGACGTGGTGATCTGGACGCCGCGCAAGGAGTCGGGACGCCCGCTGAGCTTCCAGCCGCTGCCCGACTTCGCGAGCGTCGCCGACGACGCGGACGAGTTCGGCGAGGCGGTGGACGCCGCGGTCGCGGCGCTGGTGCCCCGGGCGAAGCTGGAGACGAGGGCGGCCAGGGCGCACCTCGGCCGGGCGGTGCTCCGCGAGGCCGTCGCCCACTACGGACGGCGCGGCGGCACGGGGCTGGGCGGCCTGATCGCTCTGCTCGACGACCTGCCGGACGGCGTGAGCAGTCTCGAAGGCGCGGCCAGGCTCGCGACCGAGATGGCCCAGCATCTGAGGGCGGAGACGATCAGCGATCCGCTGTTCGCGGGGACCGGGACGCCCGTCGATCCCGGCGTCCTGCTGACGCCGCCGGCGGGGAAGCGGGCCCGCGTGTCGGTGATCAGCCTCACCGGCATGGCCTCCGACGCGCAGCGGCAGGGCTTCGTCAACCAGTTGCAGATGGCGCTGTTCTCCTGGATCAAACGGCATCCCGCCGGAGACCGTCCGCTCGGCGGGCTGTTCGTGATGGACGAGGCCCAGACGTTCGCCCCGTCGGGGACGGCGACCGTGTGCACGCAGAGCACGCTCGCCCTCGCCGCCCAGGCCCGCAAGTACGGCCTCGGCCTGGTGTTCGCCACCCAGGCGCCGAAGGGCCTGCACAACCGGATCACGGGCAACGCCGCCACCCAGTTCTTCGGCCTGCTCAACGCGCCGGCCCAGATCACGGCGGCGCGGGAGCTGGCCAGGGCCAAGGGCGGCGACGTCCTCGACGTGTCGCGGCTGCGGTCCGGCCAGTTCTATGCGGCGTTCGAGGGCGGGTCCTTCACGAAGGTCCGTACGCCGCTGTGCCTGAGCCACCACCCGAGCAGCCCTCTGACGAGCGAGGAGGTCGTGGCCCGGGCGAACCGGTCCTGACCGAAGGCGCGCGGAGCCGGCGCCGCCCTCGGGCGCGGCCCCGGCTCCCGCGTCAGGGTTTGCGGCCCACTCCCGCACAGGCCATGCGGGCCGTCTCCTCGTCGCCGAACGGCCGGACGTGCGCGTCGGCCTGGATCTCGCCACCCGGCCGGCAGCGCCCGGCCGTGCGCGCAGACCATGGCGTCACTCTGTGCGCCCAATGCAACGCCTGCTCCTAGCGGCGGAAGGCGGCGGCACCGGCGGCGGCGATCGCCACCGACAGGACCACGACGACCGTGACGGTCCCCAGAGGATTGCGATGCCGCATGGGAGCGATCGCGCGCATGGCCGGCACGCGGGCGACCGGTGAACTCGACGGCGACGGGGTGGGGCGCGGCGTCGCGCGAGGACGGGGGGACGGCACCGCCGCGGGCGGCCGGGGCGCGGCCGCCACCCGATGCGGGGAGTGCCGCGGCGCCGGTGCCGGCTTCTCGGGAGCCGGCTTCGGCGGCTCGG
Source organism: Microbispora sp. ZYX-F-249 (assembly GCF_039649665.1). Taxonomy (NCBI): domain Bacteria; kingdom Bacillati; phylum Actinomycetota; class Actinomycetes; order Streptosporangiales; family Streptosporangiaceae; genus Microbispora; species Microbispora maris. The sequence continues at coordinate 22,082 of NZ_JBDJAW010000065.1, forward strand.
GGGGCGCGGGCGGCGGTTCCGGAACGGGCGCGGGCGGCGGCACGGGCGTCGGCGGCGTGCAGCCGGGCCCTCCGATGCCGACCTCGGCGTGCAGGTCGACGATCACGTCCACGTCGAGGCAGACGCCGACCCGCAGACCGGGTCCGCCCGGGTCGTCCGCCTTGAGGGCCACTCCCGCGGCTGCCCGCACCATCCCCCTGGCTTCCGGCCGTTCCGATCCCGCCATCCGGGTAACCGTGCTGCCCCCCGTGCTGCCCACCGTGCCGCCCGCCGTGCCGGCGCCCTGCCGCGCGGCCCGCACCGGCGTGGGAGCAGCGGCCGTCAGCGTGGCGCAGGTCAGCGCGGCGCAGGCGGAGACGACCGCGACGGCCGCGCGCGGGCCCGCCGTCCTGCCCATGTCAGTGGCCCTCGGGGATCCGCTGGAACTCGTGCAGTGCGCTCACGAACGCGTCGGGCTTGACCGCCAGGCCACCGCTGAACGGGCGGGAGATGTTCCAGGCGAGGAAGACGCCGACGCCGAGCAGGACCGCCATCGCGGTCACCGGCACGAGCGTGAGCCCCCGGGGCCGGGCCCCGGCCAGGAACGGGAAGACGATGACGAGGACGCCCGTGAGGACCGTCAGCAGCATGACACCGGGGGGCGGCTCGCTGCCCGCGTCGGCGGCGCGCTGCCGGCGGGCGGCGGACATGTCCGCCATCCGCTCCAGCACGGCGTCCCTGGCGTCACGCGCCTCGTCGGTGGTGACCGGCAGTTCGGTCACGCGGGCGCGCAGCGCCTCCAGCCGCGCCGTCCCCTCGGTGCCGAGGCGTCCGGCCGCCATCTGCGGCCACTCGTCCTCGACGACGTACCGCGCGTACTCCCGCAGCCCCTCCCGCACCTGGGCGGCGTCGGGGGCGGGCAACGGCGCGGCGGCCCAGTACGCCTCCACGAGGGCCTGGGTCTCCGAGTAGGTGTTCTGCCGCGCCGAGTCGGCAGAGGTCCACGGAACGACGATCGCGATGGCGAACACGAGCAGGAACAGCGAGGAGAGCATCGACCCGGCGTGCCCGGCGGACGCGCCGCCGGGATCGCGATCGTCGGTGCCCCGGCCCGTCGCCCGGAACAGAAGGGCCGCCACGGCCACCAGTCCGACGGCCGCCGCGACGGTCAGTACGCCTATGAGCATGGCATCTCCACAGACACTTTGCTGATTACAAGTAGTGAGATGACTATCACAACAAGTAATCATTGACCAGCGAAGGCGGGAAAGCGACGGCGCGGCCTGCCCCGGTCGCCGGGGCAGGCCGTGGCAGGATCGGCGCGGAGGTGATCGCATGCGCGTGGTGATCGCGGGCGGGCACGGAAAGATCGCTCTTCGGCTGGCCCGCCTGCTCGGCGGGCGGGGTGACGCGCCGGTGGGACTGATCCGCGATCCCGGCCAGGTCGCGGATGTGGAAGCGGCCGGCGCCGAGGCGGTGGTGTGCGACCTGGAGCGGGCTACGCCGGAAGAGCTGGCCGAGACACTGCTCGGCGCGGGCGCGGTGGTCTTCGCCGCCGGGGCGGGACCCGGCAGCGGCGCGGCACGCAAGTTCAGCGTGGACCAGGGCGCCTCGGTGCTGCTCGCCGAGGCGGCGGAACGAGCCGGGGTCTCCCGCTTCATCCAGATTTCCACCATGGGCGCGGGAGCGCCGCCCGCCCCGGGACGCGACGAGGTCTGGGCGGCCTACATCACGGCGAAGACGGCCGCGGAGGAGGATCTGCGCGGCCGGCCGCTCGACTGGACGATCCTGCGGCCGGGGCGGCTCACCGACGAGCCGGGGACCGGCCTGGTGACGCTGGCCGACCCGCCGCTGCCTCCCGGCGCGGTGCCGCGTGACGACGTCGCCGCCGTGATCGCCGCGCTGCTCGACGCACCGCGGACACGGCACCGCGTCCTCGAACTCATCGGCGGAGGCGTGCCCGTCGCCGAGGCCGTACGCCTCGCGCTGATGCGGTGACGCCTGGAGCGTTCCAGGCCGGTACCCGTACTCTGTCATAAGGCAAGAGGCGCTAAATACCCAATCGAGCACTAAGTCATCTCATTACGGAAAAATCCCAAATTTGGGGTGTTCATGCGCCTTGACGCCGTTTGCGCGGTGGCAAAGACTTCCCTCGACCTTGCGTGATCACTCCGGGCTGACCCCCCTCCCCGGAAGGCACGCCAGATGGAGGAAACTCGTGAGTAGCTCTCCCCGGAGAGCGCGTCGCTACGCCGCCGCGCTCGCACTCCCCCTGGCGATCACCCTGAACGCCTTCCCGGCGCTCGCCGATCCCTCTCCCGATCCGGTCCCGCCCGACCGCGCGTCCAGCACCGCGCAGAACGGCGTCGCGCTGATGCGCGTCGTCGTGGCCGACCAGTCGGGCGTGGACAGGCTGGTCGCCATGGGCGTCGATCTGGCCGAGTACAGCAAGCCCGTCGACGGCGGCATCGAGGTGCACGCCGTGCTCAGTCCCGAGGAGGCGCGGAGCCTGCGCGACCAGGGCTTCGACGTCCGCGACGCCATCTCCGACCAGAGCGACTACGCCGCGAACCTGGCCGAACGCCGGCAGGCCCTCGCCACCGCCTCGGCCGACGCGGCGGCGACCGACACGCTGACCCCGCTGCGCGCCGAGTGGTTCACCAGCCTCGACGACCAGCGTTTCCTGTCGGTGGAGGTGAAGACGAGCGCGACCGACGCCCAGACCGTGCTCACCGCCACCTGGGACAGCGGCCCCGGCACTGCCCCCGACTCCGGCGGTTCCACGACGATGTCCCGCTTCACCGACGCGGGACAGTACATGTACCACCGGTTCAACTCGCCGCTGCCGATCACGGAGGCCCCCACCCAGGTCACGATCACCAGCAACCGGGGCGGCTCGGTCACCGTACCGGTCACGAAGTGGCTGGGCGCGCCGCGCAAGGCGCCGGGCAAGCACTACGTGCGGGACTTCATCGACCACTACATGGACCCCACCGAGGTCACCGGCCGGATCGTGTGGCTGTCCAAGCAGTTCCCGAAGATCTCGGAGGTCATCGATCTCCCGTACAAGACGAACGGCTACCGCCGCCAGGCGCAGGCGCAGTTCGGCACGGGCTCGGGGAGCGCTCTGTCGAGCACGTTCTACGTGACGTCCAAGGCGTACGGCAGCGAGGGCGGCAACGACGTCAGCGTCGCGCTGGCGAGCCCGGGGACCGCCTCGGCCCCGCTTTCCGTCGCCGTCGACGGCAAGGACGTCGTGGTGAACCTGGCCACGGACGCCTCCGGCGCGGTCACCAGCACGGCCGCCCGGGTCGTGGAGGCCCTCAACGCCGATCCGGCGGCGTCGGCGCTGCTGACCGCCGCCCTCTACCGGAACGGCGACGGCTCCGGCGTGGTGGCCGCGGCTCCGGCGACGAAGCTGACCGACAACCTCAAGGCGCCGGCGACCGTCTCGCGTCAGCCGTTCCAGATGAAGGCGCTGCGCATCGGCAAGAGCCGGGACGGCTCGAAGACCGGGGTGTTCCTCTACTGCCAGGAGCACGCCCGCGAGTGGGTCACCCCGCTCACCTGTGTGGAGACCGCCGAGCGGCTGCTGCGCAACTACTCGCTCGACGCGGACACCAAGAAACTGGTCAACAACCTCGACATCTTCATCGTGCCGACGATCAACCCCGACGGCGCCCACTACTCGATGTACGACTACAACATGCAGCGCAGGAACATGGTCAACTACTGCGCCGCCGACGGATCGGACCCGGGACGGCGCAACTCCTGGGGCGTCGACCTCAACCGCAACTTCTCGGTGGGCAGCGTCTACGACGGATTCAACGGCGGCTCGACCACCTGCACCAGCGACACCTACGCCGGGCCGTCGGAGCTGTCGGAGCCGGAGACGCGCAACGAGGTGTGGCTCACGGAGAAGTTCCCGAACATCAAGTTCGCGATGAACACCCACTCCTACGGCGGCTACTTCATGTGGCCTCCGGGGGCGTACAAGACCGCCGGGCGGGAGACGCTGCCGCGCCCGGACCTGGGCACGGAGGAGTACTTCTGGAACGCCTCCGCCCACATCCTGTCCGCCGTCCAGGGCTGGCGCGGCACGGCCATCTGGCCGGGGCGCACCGGCCCGGTGATCGACGTGCTCTATTCGGCGGCCGGTAACAGCGCCGACGAGTTCTGGTACAACAAGGGCATCATCGGCTGGGATTTCGAGGTCGGCGCCGACGTCTACGACCCGGCGACCAAGAGGTACACCGCGGTCGGCTTCCAGCCTCCGTTCGAGGAGGGCCACGAGGAGGCGATGGAGTTCTCCAACGGCCAGATCGGCATCCTCGAGGTCGCCCAGATGTACCAGAAGGACAAGCAGAAGCCCGAGTCGAAGCTCCTGGTCACCGACAGGGCCGACGGCTCGGCGACGTTCACCTTCACGGTGGACGAGCCGGCGAACGTCTACTACACCCTCGACGGCAGCAGGCCGACGCTCAGCTCGCCCAAGCTGACCTCTTCGGGCATGCGTGAGGGCGCCGCGAAGATCTCGGTCGACAAGACCACCGAGGTGCACTGGTTCGCCATGGACCTCGCGGGCAACGTCGAGAAGAACTACAAGCCGGACGGCAACGGCAAGAACTACAACAAGGAGACCGTCACGGTCGAGAAGGCTCCGGTGCTCCCGCTGACCGTGACCGCCTCGTCCCGCTGCATCGGCACCTCGGCGTACGTCGCGGTGACGGCCGTCAACGACTCCGACGCGCCGGCCACGGTCACGCTCACCACCCCGTACGGCACCAAGACGGTGGCCGACGTGGCTGCGGGCAAGCAGGCCTACCAGTCCTTCAACACCCGGGCCGGGCAGGTCGACGCGGGCACGGTGACCGTGACCGGCACCGGGACGGTCGGCGGCAAGCAGGTCACCTCGTCCTACGACGCGGCCTACACCGCGGCCACCTGCCGCTGACCCGCTCACACCCTCACAGCACAACCCGGGGCCGGCCGGCCGACCAGCCGGCCGGCCCCGCCCCTCATAGATGGAGCGAAAGATCACATGAAAATCACCAGGACTACCCGGCTACTCGCCGCGTCGGTGCTCGGCCTCGCGCTCGCCGGCGCCGGTCTGGCCGGTCCCGCGCTGG
>NZ_JBDJAW010000066.1 GCF_039649665.1 Microbispora sp. ZYX-F-249
CAACCTGGCGGCAGGAGACGGACCTTCGGTGGCTGCTTCATCAGGGCTCTAACGTTGTGTCCCGTGCAGGAGAACATGCGGGAGATGGTTCTGCGGCCGTTGGGCCGCGATGGTGTTCAGGTCACCCCGATGGGTCTCGGGCTCGCCGCGCTCGGCCGTCCCGCGTACATCACGCTCGGCCGGGACGCCGACCTCGGCGGCGAGCGTGACGTGGCGGCGATGCGGGCGCGCACCTGGGAGGTGCTGGACGCCGCGTGGGCGGCGGGCGTGCGCTACGTCGACGCGGCCCGCTCCTACGGGCTGGCGGAGGAGTTCCTCGCGGGCTGGCTCGCCGACCGCGGCATCCGGCCCGGCGAGGTCGCCGTCGGCTCGAAGTGGGGCTACGAGTACGTCGGCGGCTGGCGGATGGACGCCGGCCGCCACGAGGAGAAGGACCTGTCCGCCGGGCGGCTGCGCCGCCAGCTCGGCGAGACCCGGGAGCTGCTCGGCGGCCACCTGTCGCTCTACCAGATCCATTCGGCCACCGTCGAGAGCGGTGTGCTCGACGACGAGGAGGTCCTCGGGGAGCTGCGGGCACTGCGCGCGGAGGGCGTCGCGGTCGGCCTGTCCACCACCGGTCCCCGCCAGGCCGCGACCATCGAGAAGGCGGTCGCGACCGGGCTCTTCGACACCGTCCAGTCGACGTGGAACCTGCTGGAGCGCTCCGCGGGCGAGGCCCTGGCCCGGGCGCACGCCGCCGGCCTGGGCGTGATCCTCAAGGAGGGCGTGGCCAACGGCAGGCTGACCGCCCACGGCGCGCCGCCGGCGCTGGCGCGCGCCGCACGCGAACGCGGCGTCACCCCCGACGCCCTGGCTCTCGCCGCCGTGCTCGCCCGCCCGTGGGCCGGGGTCGTGCTGAGCGGCGCGGCCACGACCGGCCAGCTCGCCGAGAATCTGGCCGCGCTCGCCGTCACCTGGGACGAGGAGGCCGAGGAGGCCCTCGCCGGGCTGGCGGAGGACGCCGAGACCTACTGGGCCCGCCGCGCCGCCCTCCCCTGGACCTGACGTCAGCTCAGGAACTCGCCGTCCTTGAGCTCAAGCACGCGGTCGGCCAGGCCGACGAGGCCCGCGTCGTGCGTGGCCACCAGCGCGGTGACGCCCTCGCCCCGGACGAGCACCCGCAACAGCTCCATGATCTGGCGGGCGGTCTGGGAGTCGAGCTGACCGGTCGGCTCGTCGGCGAGCAGCAGACGGGGCCGGTTGGCCAGGGCCCTGGCGATGGCCACGCGCTGCTGCTGGCCCCCCGACAGCTCATACGGCCGCTGCCCGGCCTGGTCGGACAGCCCGACCAGGGACAGCAGCACCTTCACCCGCTCCTCCCTGTCCTTGGCGGGAACCCGCGCCAGCCGCAGCGGCACGCCCACGTTCTCGGCGGCCGACAGCACCGGGATCAGCCGGAACGACTGGAAGACGAACCCGACGACGTCGCGGCGCAGCCGCAGCAGGCCCTCCTCGGGCAGCTCGGGCACCGGCTGCCCCGCCACCCGGACCCGCCCCTCGTCGGGCCGGTCCAGGCCGCCTACCAGGTTGAGCAGCGTCGTCTTGCCCGCGCCGGAACGACCGCGGATCGCGACCAGCTCGCCGGGATGCGCCTCGAAGGAGACCCCCCGCAGCGCGCGCACGCCCTTGGGATAGGTCTTGCGCAGGCCCTCGACGACGACCAGCGGCTCACTCATTCGTCTCTTCCTCTGTGTCGTCGCCGCTGCCCGAGGGCCAGACCCCGATGTGGTCGCGTTCGAGCTCCAGGCGCACACGGTGCTCCATCGACAGGGCGTTGATGAACTCCCTCGGCAGCTGCAGGCGCCCGGCCCGGTCGAGCACCGCGTACTCCTCGGCGACCACCCTCCCGTCGGAGGAGGTGCGGCGGAACGTCTCGCTGGAGGTGCGGCCGTCCCGGATGCCGATGGTCCGGTCGACCTGCGCCGACACCATCGGGTCGTGCGTCACGACGACGGTCGTGACGCCGAGCTCGCGGTTGGCGTGGCGGAGCACGCCGAAGACCGTCTCGGCGCTCTCGCTGTCCAGCTCCCCGGTGGGCTCGTCGGCGAGCACCACCTCGGGCGCGTTGGCGAGGGCGACGGCGACGGCCACCCGCTGCTGCTCGCCGCCGGACATCTCCCCGGGCCGCCGGTCCGCGCGGTCCGCCATCCCCGTCAGCTCCAGCAGCTCGTCCGTACGGGACGACCTGGCCGCCCGGGACGTGCCGCCGGCCAGGCGCATGGGGAGCATGACGTTCTCCCGGGCGGTGAGGTACGGCAGCAGGTTGCGGGCGGTCTGCTGCCAGACGAAGCCCACGACCGAGCGCCGGTAGCGGAGGCGGTCGCGCGCGGTCATGGACAGCAGGTCGATCCCGGCGACCCGGGCCAGTCCTGCCGTGGGCACGTCGAGCCCCGACAGGATGTTGAGCAGCGTCGACTTGCCCGATCCCGAGGCCCCGACGATCGCCACCAGCTCACCCCGGCCGATGAGCAGGTCGAGGCCCTGCAGGGCGACCACCTCGACCGCGGCGGACCCCTCGGTCTTGTAGATGCGCACGAGGTTGTCGCACAGGATGTGGGCGTCCGCGCCGAACGCGGGGCCGCCCCGCGTGGCCCGGGCCTCCAGGTCAGCCAGCGTGTCCACGGCTTCCTCCCAGGTAGGCGCCCGTGAGGGCGACGGCGGCGACCGCGGCGGCGAGGGCGCCGGCCACGACACAGGGCAGGACGGGCAGGAGCGCGGCGGCCGTGAGGGCGCCGTGGCGCCCGCCCGCGTACGCCGGCAGGTCGATGCCGGGCCCGAGCAGCGCGGGCATGGCGAGACCGGCCGCCAGCCCGGCGACGGCGGTCAGGACGGGCAGCGGGGCCGCTTCCAGAACGGTGACCAGACCGGCCTGCCTGCGGCTCAGGCCGAGGGCGCGCAGCAGGCCGAGGTCCTCCGCCCGCCGCGCCGCGCCTCCGGTCAGGGCGATCGCGACGGCCGCCAGCGCGTAGACGGCCAGCGCCGCGGCGGCGACCCGCAGCGCGGCGGTCAGCGCCGCCGTCAGCGGCGTCCCGGTGATCTCGGCGAGCGCGCCCGCCACGGTGGTCATGCGCGCGCCGGACGGCAGCAGCGGCCTTACCACGCCGGCGTCTCCCGCGATCAGCAGCGTGTTGACGTGCTCGGGAGCCGTGGGGAGGACGATGAGGGCGCCGTCCCCCACCCCCACCCCCGGCATCGCGCCCACGGTCCTCGCCGGGGTGACCGTCATCCGCGCGGGCCAGCCGATCTCGAAGCTGCGCATGGCGGACAGATCGGGCGAGACGAGCACGCCGGTCCCCGGCGGGGGCAGGTGGAGCGGGCTGCCCGCCACCAGCCGGCGGTAGGCGTCGAGGTCGACCGCGACGACCGTCGCCGGCCGCCCGCCGAAGCCCACCTCGGCGACCGTCGTCCCGACGGCGGCCGGGACGACGGCCCTGACGCCCGGCGCGTGGCGGATCTGCTCCAGCGTCTCCGCAGGGATGCCCTGCGCGCGCTCCACCCTGATCTCGGCGCCGATCCGCTCCCACGCCGTCTGCCGCTGGGCCTCCTCCAGCCCTCCGGCCGTGACCATGCCGTACGCCGCCAGTGCGACGGCCGGCAGCAGCGTGAGCACCGGCAGCGCGGCGCCCGGTACGGCCCGGGCGGCGGCCAGCCCGAGGAACGGCACGGCGGCGGTGCGCCGGGCGGCGGCCCGGAAGGCCAGGTGGATCACCGCCGGGCCGGCGCGCAGCACCGCCAGCGCGGCGGCCAGCGTCAGCAGCACGGGCGCCAGCGCGAGGAACGTGTCGCCGGTGGCGAGGCCGCGGGTGCGCAGAAGATAGAGGCTCGCCACGGTGACCACGAGCACCAGGATCTCCATCACCATCCTGCGGAGGGCCTTGCCGGGCCCCCGGCCGGTGGACTGGCGCAGCGCGACGGCGGCGCAGGCGATCGCGACGGTCCCCGCCGCCAGCGCGGCCGGTCCCAGCCGCGCGACCGCCGCCGGGGCGCCCGGCACGAAGCCCGCGGCCACCTGGCCCGCCGCGGCGGCCGGCACCGCCGCGAGCGCGACCGCTCCCCCGCAGGCGAGCACGACCCGGGCCAGGGACGCACCGCGGGCGCGCATCAGCAGCAGGTCGCCGTGCACCCGCCCGACGAGCAGCAGCACGGCCAGGGCCGTGGTGCCCAGGCACACGACGGCCAGCCCGCCCAGGAACACCGTGATCAGCGCGCGGGTGACGGCCAGCCGGTCCAGGTACTCCCGCAGGATCCGGTCGAACCCGGTCGACAGGGCGAGTTCGCGGTCCTGCCTGCCCAGGCGGCGGCCGAACTCGTCCGTGGCGGCGAGCACGTCCGCCGCGTTGGCCGCGGTGACGCGGTCCGCGACCGGGGTGACGAGCCATCGGAAGACCATCGGCAGTTCCGCGCCCGCGAGGCTGTCGCCGTCGGTCAGCGCGGTGACGATCAGGTCGTCCTCGGTGGCGAGCGGCACGCGGTGGTGGATGACGTAGGTGAGTTCGGGCTCGAGGGCCCAGAACCGGTCGGCGGGACGCGCCGGCTCGAACAGGCCGGTGACCTTCGCGGTCAACGCGCCGAGGCGGAGCGTGTCGCCCGTCCTGATCGACATCTCCGCGGCGGCGACCGCGGGGACGGCCACCTCGAGACGGGCGCCCGAGCCGGGGCCCGGGGGGCCGCCCTCGACGTATCGCACCCGCCGGTCCGCCCCGGACACCCATTTCAGCGTCATGTAGCGATGCTGCCGGTCGTCGATCAGCATCGGCGGGGCGGCGAAATCGAAGAACGGGACGGGGTCGGCGACCTCCCGCAGCGCCGGGGGGAGCAGCTCGCGCCAGGCGGTGTCCGCCTCGGCCGCCTCGGCCGTCGTCCGCATCGGCGTCAGGTCGAAGCGCCGGGTGAACTGGACCGCCAGCGACGCCGTGGCGGGCGGGGCGGAGCCGACGGCCGACCCGGCCGCCGCGTCGAGGGAGGACTCGACCATCCGGGGCAGGGCCGAGACGACCAGGGCGGCGCCGAACACCAGCGCGGCCAGCAGCGCCGCCACTCCCCTGTGCACACTCAGAAGCCGGTGCACACCCAGAAGACGGATCACGACGCCTCCCCCGCACGCAGCGCGGCGGCCGGCTCACGGCGGTGCAGCGACCGCGCGAGTCCCGCCACGATCACGAGGAGCACCGCGAGGACCCCGGCGGCCAGCGCCGCCACCTCGAACCACGGCACGTGGAGCAGCACCGGCAGCCCGCCCGCGGTCGCGTATCCCGCGGTCACCATCGGCGGCACCACCGCGGCGGACACGGCCACGGCGAGCGCCACTCCTCCGGCCAGCGACAGCCCGATCACGAACGACTGCTCGGCGGCGAGCAGGCCGAGCGTCTGCCGGAAGCTCACGCCGAGCGCGCCGAGCACGGCGAACTCGCCCCTGCGTTCGCGCGCCGCGACCGCGGCGCTGACCAGGAAGCCCAGCACGGCGAACGCCAGCGCCGCCGCGAAGCCGAGCAGCAGCGCGCCCTGCAGGCCGGCCGCCGTGGGGTCGTCCCTGTGGCCGGCGGTCAGTGTGGCCACGTCGACGACGTCCCTGCGTGCCAGCGCGGTGGCGGCTGGTGTGGAGTCGTTCCCGTCCGCGGCCAGCCACCACTCCGTCACCTGCCCCTCGGCGCCTGCCCTCCGAAACGCCGCAAGGTCGGCGAGCAGGGCCGGGGCGCCCTCCGGCGTGCCGGGCAGCGCGGTGACGACGCCCACGACTTCGATCGGGATCGCCGCGGTGCCGGCCGTGATCCTGGTGGTGTCCGCCAGTCCGGGGGTCACCACGACCGGAAGCGGCTGTCCGGCGGAACCGGCGATCCGGGAGGCCAGCGTGGCCGGCGTCAGCTCCGACAGATCGGGGCGCAGCAGCAGGACACGGCCCAGGTGTGCCGCGTCCGCCGCGATCAGGGTGGCGTCGGCGCCGTCCGCGACGACCGTGGCGCGGTGCGCGGGCATGGCCGCCGCGACCCCCGGCAGCGTGGTGAAGGTCCGCGCGTCGTCCCCGGGGAGGGCCGGCACGCGCAGGGCGGCGCCGGCGAGATGCCTGGCCCGGTCCTCCTGTGCGCCGCGCCAGGTCGCGGCGGTGGTCAGGGACAGCACACCGATCGCCGTCGCCATCGTCAGCAGCAGCGCCGGACCCGAATAGCGGGCCGGGCGCCGGCTCACCTGCCGGGCGGCCGTCGCCGGCCCGAACCCGGGGCGCCTGCGCGTCGCCCGCTCGGCGACCCTGGCGACGGCGGGCACCAGCCGCAGGGCGGCCATCCCCCCGCAGAGCAGGGCGAGCGCCGGTCCCGCCCCGACCAGCGGGTCGAGCCCGAGCTCGCCGCCGAGACGCGTGGTCTCCGGCGCGTCCTGGCCGCGCAGGCGCCAGACGGCGAGCGCCGCCAGGACGAGCAGCGCCACGTCGGCTCCGGCCCGCTGCACCAGGCCCGGCCGGTCGGCGCGCCCGCGCGCCGCCTGCTCCTCGACGTACGTGCGGCGGGCGGCGAGCAGGGGCGGGGCGGCCAGCATGGCGGCGCAGGCGAGCGCGACCGCCGCCGCGACCGCGAAGGTGGTCCCGCCGGGCGCGCGGGGCGGCGCCACGCCGGTGGCCTCGATCCAGGGGAACGCGCTCACCAGCCGCAGGAGGACGGGCGCGAGGAACGGCGCCGCGGGCGCGCAGGGCAGCGCGATCAGCAGCGCCTCCCCCGCCGCCATGGCGGCGAGCCGCGGCGACCCGCCGCCCCTCGACCGCAGCAGGGCCGTCTCCATCCGGCGGTGCTCGGCGAGCAGCCGCGCGGTCAGCGCCAGCGCGTACGCGCTCAGCACCAGCAGCTGGAGCACGGGCACCAGCATGGTCGAGCGGGCGACCAGGGCGCCGCGGTCGAGCCGCAGCAGCGTGCCGGACAGCGTCTCGGTGACCGTGCACCGGGGGCAGCCGGACCGCACGGCGGCCGAGGTCCCGGCGACCGACGCCGCGAACGGCCGCAGCCGGTCGGGGGAGAGCCGGCGCAGGTCGGGTTCGGCGAGCCAGCGGGCCGAGACACCGGTCCCGAAGCGCGCGAGGAAGGTGTCCTCCGGCACGACCAGGGGTCCGCGGGAGGTGAAGTCGCCGGTCCGCTCGCCGTGGCGCAGCAGGTCCTCCCCCTTCCAGCGCGGGTCGTCGGGGTCGCGCAACCGGAAGACGCCGGTGAGGCGCACGCGCACCGGCTTTCCGTCCAGGCGTCCGACGACGGTGAACTCGTCGCCGGCGGACACTCCCATCGCCCGGGCGGCCGGCTCCGAGAGCGCCGCCGCCGTCGGCCCCGTGGGCCAGCGCCCGCTCACCAGGTCCGCCCGGCCGTCCAGTCCCTCGTACGCGGCGAACCGGGTCAGGACGGGCTGATGGCCGCGATCCTGTCCCTTGAGCGCGTAGGAGGCGGACTCGACGCGTACGGCGACCCGTACGGGCACCTCCTCGTGGGCATGGGCGATCCCCGCGCGGACGGCCCGGTCGATCGCGGCGAAGTCCCCGGCCGTGACCGAGGAGGTGACGACGGTGGCGGTGGCGGCGAGCGGCGCCGTCTCCAGGGCCCGCCGCACACCCGCCTGGGTCGCCGACCCCGCGTGCAGCAGCAGCGCCGAGATCGCCGTGGTGGCGAGCAGGATGGAGCCGAACGCGGCGGCCAGCAGCAGGGGCTCGGCCAGCACGCGCCGGACCATCCCGACCACGCTCATCCCGGCATCATGACAAGCATGATCGAAAAACACCACCACCTGGCGGTCCCGCTATATCAGACAGACCACACTTGCGGGACATCCGGCACAAAGGTGTATGTTGACCACCGCAAGCGACGGACGCGGAGGAAGCCGGTGTGAATCCGGCGCGGTCCCGCCACTGTCACCGGGGAGCGACCCTCACCGACGCCACTGCCCACCACGGGCGGGAAGGCTGAGGGGAGCGCCGATCCGGGAGCCAGGATACTCCGGCCGTCGGACCTTCTACCGGGGGCGCGGACACCCCCAGGGGGGACATGCCATGGCCCGGACAGGCCTGCGCAGACGCGCCTCGCTGCCGGTATCGCGCTCCGTCACCTGACGTGCCCGCCGGTGGCGGCCTGCTCGTGGCGGGCACGACCTCCGATGCCGGAAAGAGCGTCCTGGTGGCCGGCCTGTGCCGGTGGCTGGCCCGGCGCGGCGTACGGGTCGCGCCGTTCAAGGCGCAGAACATGGCGCTCAACTCGATGGTCACCGCCGACGGCGGCGAGATCGGGCGGGCCCAGGCGATGCAGGCGGCGGCGGCCCGCGTCGAGCCCGAGGCCGCGATGAACCCGGTGCTGATCAAACCGGCCGGGGAGCGGCACTCCCACGTGGTCGTGCTCGGCCGGGCGCACGCCGACGTGGACGCGCTGTCCTACCGCGACCACAAGATGCGCCTGCTCGACGTCGCCCTCGACGCGCTGGACGGCCTGCGCCGCCGCTACGACGTGGTGATCTGCGAGGGCGCGGGCAGCCCGGCCGAGGTCAACCTGCGCGACCGCGACATCGCCAACATGGGCCTGGCCCGCGCCGCCGGCCTGCCCGCGCTGGTCGTGGGCGACATCGACAGGGGCGGCGTGCTCGCGCACTTCGCCGGCACCCTCGCCGTGCTCGACCGGCACGACCAGCGGCACATCGCGGGGTTCGTGGTCAACAAGTTCCGCGGCGACCTCGCGCTGCTGCGGCCGGGGCTCGACTGGCTGGCGGCGGCGACGGGCCGCCCGTGTCTGGGCGTGCTGCCGTGGCGGTCCGGGCTCTGGCTCGACGTGGAGGACTCCCTCGACCTCGACAGCCGTCCCGGCCTGCTCACCCCGCCGGTCGGGCGTGAGGTCCTGCGCGTGGCTCTCGTACGGCTGCCGCGGATGTCCAACGTCACCGACGCCGACGCGCTGGCCGCCGAACCGGGGGTGAGCGTGCGCCTGGTCACCACCCCCGCCGAGCTCGCCGACGCCGACCTCGTCGTGCTGCCCGGCACCCGCGCCACCGTCGGCGACCTCGCCTGGCTGCGCGAGCGCGGCCTGGACGAGGCGCTGCGCCGCCGCGCCGCCGAGGGCGGCCCGGTGCTCGGCATCTGCGGCGGTTTCCAGATGCTCGGCACGGTCATCGACGACGACGTGGAGAGCCGCGCGGGCCGCGTGCCCGGCCTCGGCCTGCTGCCGGCCCGCACGGCGTACGCGCCGGACAAGGTGCTCGCGCTCGCGCGGGGCGAATGGCGGGGCCACGCGGTGGCGGGCTACCGGATCCACCACGGCCGGGTCACGGCGGAGGGCGGCGAGCCGTTCCTGGACGGCTGCCGCGCCGGGGCGGTGTGGGGCACGACGTGGCACGGCCTGTTCGAGCGCGACGGCTTCCGCCGGGCCTTCCTCGCCGAGGTCGCCGCCGCGGCCGGACGGGATTGGCTGCCGGGGACCGGCACGTTCGCCGCGCACCGGGAGGCCCGTCTCGACGCGCTGGGCGACCTCGTCGAGGAGCACCTGGACACCGACGCCGTGTGGCGGCTGATCGAGCGCGGCGTGCCCACCGGCCTGCCCACTGCCGAGATCACGTTGCGGGAGGCGCGCCCATGACGATGCCGACGATGCTGCTGCTGTCCACCGCCGACACCGAGCTGCTCGCCGCGACCCGTGGCGGGGCGGGCTGGCGGGTCGCCAACCCCGCGCGTACGGCCCCCGGGGAGGTGCCCGCGCTGCTGGACGGCGTGGACGCCGTCGTCGTCCGGCTGCTCGGCGGCAGGCGCTCGTGGCCCGAGGGACTCGACGCCGTGCTGGCCGCCGGGCTGCCCACGGTCGTGCTCGGCGGCGAGCAGGCCCCGGACGCCGCGCTGATGGCGCTGTCCACCGTGCCGTCGGGGGTCGCGGCCCAGGCACTCGCCTATCTGGCCGAGGGCGGGCCGGACAACCTTGCGGAGCTGCGGCGCTTCCTGTCCGACACGCTCCTGCTGACCGGCGAGGGCTTCGCGCCGCCCCGGCCCGCTCCCGAGTACGGCGTGCGGCCCGGCCGGGAGCGCCGGAAAGGCCGCCCGCTGGTCGGGGTGATCTATTACCGGGTCCACGAGCTGTCGGGCAACACGGCGTTCGTCGACACACTGTGCGACGCGGTCGAGGCGGCGGGCGCCGACGTGCTGCCGGTCTTCTGCGGGTCGCTGCGCGGGGCGGGCGACGACCTGCTCGACCTGCTGCGGCCGGTGGACGCGCTGGTCGTCACCGTGCTGGCCGCGGGCGGCGCGGTGGCCGCCGCCGCGAGCGCGGGCGGCGACGAGGACGCCTGGGACGCCGGGGCGCTCGCCGCCCTCGACGTGCCGGTGCTGCAGGCGCTGTGCCTGACCACTCCCCGCTCGGTCTGGGCGGACTCGGACGCCGGCCTGTCCCCGCTGGACGCCGCGATGCAGGTGGCGGTGCCCGAGTTCGACGGCCGCCTCGTCACCGTGCCGTTCTCGTTCAAGGAGGACGGGCCCGACGGCGTGCCGATCTACGTCGCCGACCCCGAGCGGTGCGCCCGCGTGGCCGCCCTCGCGGTCGCGCACGCCCGGCTGCGCCACGTGCCCAACGGCGGCAAGCGGCTGGCGATCGTCCTGTCGTCCTACCCCACCCGGCACTCCCGGGTCGGCAACGCCGTCGGGCTCGACACCCCCGCCTCCGCCGTGGTGCTGCTGCGGGCCCTGCGCGCGGCCGGATACGACGTGGGCGACGCGCCGGACGACGGCGACGCGCTGATCCACGCCCTGATCGCGGCCGGGGGCCACGACGTGGAGTGGCTCACCGAGGAGCAGCTGGAGGCCGCCCCGGCCCGGGTGCCGCTGGACGCCTACCGGGAGTGGTTCGCGACGCTGCCCGCCGAGCTGGGCGCGGCCGTGACCGCCCACTGGGGCCCGCCGCCCGGCTCCCTCTACGTGGACGGGACCGACATCGTGCTGGCGGCGCTGCGGTTCGGCAACGTCATGCTCGCCATCCAGCCGCCCAGGGGGTTCGGCGAGAACCCGGTCGCCGTCTACCACGACCCCGACCTGCCGCCGAGCCACCACTACCTCGCGGCGTACTGGTGGCTGGCCCGCGAGTTCGGCGCGCACGCCGTCGTCCACCTCGGCAAGCACGGCACGCTGGAGTGGCTGCCGGGCAAGGGGCTCGGGCTGTCGGCGTCGTGCGCGCCCGACGCCGCGCTCGGCGCGCTGCCGCTGGTCTACCCGTTCATCGTCAACGACCCCGGCGAGGGCACCCAGGCCAAGCGCCGGGCGCACGCGACCGTCGTCGACCACCTGATCCCGCCGATGGCCCGGGCCGACTCCTACGGCGACCTCGCCCGGCTGGAGCAGCTGCTGGACGAGCACGCCACCGTCGCCGCCCTCGACCCGGCCAAGCTGCCGGCCGTACGGGCGCGGATCTGGACGCTCATCCAGGCCGCCCAGCTCCACCACGACCTGCACGTGGACGAGCGGCCGCAGGACGCGGAGTTCGACGACTTCCTGCTGCACGTGGACGGCTACCTGTGCGAGATCAAGGACGCCCAGATCCGCGACGGCCTCCACATCCTGGGCCAGGTCCACACCGGGGAGGCCCGGGTCAACCTCGTGCTCGCCGTGCTGCGCGCCCGGCAGGTCTGGGCCGGCGCCGCCGGGGCCCTGCCCGGCCTGCGCGAGGCCCTCGGACTCGCCGACACCGCCGCCACGGCCGAGGTGGACGCGTTCGAGAGCGAGGCGCGGCGGCTGGTCCAGGCCATGGAGGACCACGGCTGGGACCCGGCGGCGGCCGGCGCGGTCACGGACCTGCCGGAGGTCGCCCGGGTGCTGCGCTTCGCCGCCGAGGAGGTCGTGCCGCGGCTCGACCGGACCACCGACGAAGTGGCGCACGTGCTGCACGCGCTCGACGGCGGATACGTGCCCGCCGGACCGTCCGGGTCGCCCACGCGCGGGCTGGTCAACGTGCTGCCGACCGGCCGCAACTTCTACTCCGTCGATCCCAAGGCGATCCCGTCGCGGCTGGCGTGGGAGACCGGCTCCGCGCTCGCGGCCTCACTGGTCGAGCGCTACCGCGCCGACACCGGCGCCTGGCCGCGCACGGTCGGCCTGACGGTCTGGGGCACCAGCGCGATGCGCACCCAGGGCGACGACATCGCCGAGATCATGGCCCTGCTCGGGGTGCGGCCGGAGTGGGACGACGCCTCCCGCCGGGTGACCGGCTTCGCGGTCATGACGGCCGAGGAGCTCGGCCGCCCCCGGGTGGACGTGGTGGTGCGCATCAGCGGCTTCTTCCGCGACGCGTTCCCCCACGTCGTGACGCTGCTGGACGAGGCCGTGCGGACGGTCGCCGCGCTGGACGAGCCCGCCCAGGTCAACCCGCTGCGCGCGCACGTCCACGCCGACCTCGCCCGGCACGGCGACGAGCGCCGCGCCACCAGCCGCGTCTTCGGTTCCAAACCCGGCGCGTACGGCGCGGGCCTGCTGCCGCTCATCGACGCCCGCAACTGGCGCGACGACGCCGACCTCGCCGAGGTGTACGCCGTATGGGGCGGCTACGCCTACGGCCGGGGCCTGGACGGCCGGGAGGCCCGCACGGACATGGAGACGGCGTTCCGGCGCATCGACGTGGCGGCCAAGAACCAGGACAACCGCGAGCACGACATCGCCGACTCCGACGACTACTTCCAGTACCACGGCGGGATGGTGGCCATGGTCCGCCACCTGACCGGCACGTCCCCCGCGGCGTACGTCGGCGACTCGCACGTCCCCGACGCGGTGCGCACCCGGACGCTGGGCGAGGAGACGCGGCGGGTGTTCCGGTCGCGGGTGGTCAACCCGCGCTGGATCGCGGCGATGCGGCGGCACGGCTACAAGGGGGCGTTCGAGATGGCGGCCACGGTGGACTACCTGTTCGGGTTCGACGCCACGGCCGGGGTGGTGGACGACTGGATGTACGAGTCGCTCGCCGCCTCCTACGTCTTCGACCCGCAGGTGCGGGAGTTCATGCGGGCGTCCAACCCCTGGGCGCTGCGCGGCATCGCCGAGCGGCTGCTGGAGGCGGCCGACCGGGGCCTGTGGGCCGAGCCGTCGCCGGAGACCCTCGACGGCCTGCGTGCGACGTATCTGGAGATGGAAGGCGACCTGGAGGCGGGCAAGTGACCCTGTACCCCTTTTCCGCGGTCGTCGGGCACGACGACCTCAAGCTGGCGCTGCTGCTCAACGCCGTGTCGCCCGCGATCGGCGGCGTGCTCGTGCGGGGCGAGAAGGGCACGGCGAAGTCGACCGTGGTGCGGTCGCTCGCGGCGCTGCTGCCCGAGGTGGCGGTGGTGGCGGGCTGCCGGTTCTCCTGCGACCCCGCCGCGCCCGACCCGTCCTGCCCCGACGGCCCGCACGAGAGCGGCCCGCCCCCGCGGACGCGCCCCGCCCGGCTGGCCGAGCTTCCGGTGGGCGCGTCGGAGGACCGGGTCGCCGGGTCCCTCGACCTGGAACGGGCGCTGACCGAGGGCGTCAAGGCCTTCGAGCCGGGCCTGCTGGCCGCGGCCCACCGCGGCGTGCTCTACGTGGACGAGGTCAACCTGCTCCACGACCACCTGGTGGACCTCCTGCTCGACGCGGCGGCGATGGGCGTGGCCCACGTGGAGCGCGAGGGCGTGTCGGTCCGCCACGCCGCCCGCTTCCTGCTGGTCGGCACGATGAACCCCGAGGAGGGCGAGCTGCGCCCGCAACTGCTCGACCGCTTCGGCCTGGCCGTCGAGGTCCGCGCCTCCCGCGACCCCGCCGAGCGGGCGGAGGTGGTGCGCCGCCGTCTCGCGTTCGACGCCGGCCCGGCCGGTTTCGCCGCGGCGTACGCCGGCGGCGAGCGCGATCTCGCCCTGCGCATCGCGGCGGCGCGCGAGCGGCTGCCCGGCGTGGCGCTTCCCGACGCCGCGCTGCGCGGGATCACGGCGGTGTGCGCGGCCTTCGACGTCGAGGGGATGCGCGCCGACCTCGTGATGGCGCGCACGGCGGTCGCCCTGGCCGCGTGGGAGGGCAGGGACGAGGTCACCTCCGACGACGTCCGAACGGCCGCCCGGCTGGCGCTCCCCCATCGGCGCCGCCGCGACCCGTTCGACGACCCCCTTGACGACCGGGGCCACGGCCTCGACGAGGAACGGCTGGAAAAGGCGCTGTCGGAGGCTCCTTCCGAGGGCGAGGAGGGTCCCGACGACGACGGGCCGGGCGGCGGAGGCGCGTCCGGCGGTGATGCCGACGGTGATGCCGACGGCGGTGGCGGGTCCGGAGGCGCCGCGACGTCCCGGCCCGTCCAGCCGGGAGCGCCCTATCGGACCCGGCTCCTCGCTCCCGCCGCGGTCGGCCGGGGCGGGCCCGCCGGACGGCGCGGGCGCACCACGGGAGAGTCCGGCCGCACCGTCGGCGCCCGCGTCCCGGCCGGGCGGCTGCGGCTGCTGGACCTGCCGGCGACGCTGGCCGCCGCCGCGCCCCACCAGCGCGGGCGCGGCCGTACCGGTCCCGGCCTCGTGCTGCGCCGCGACGACCTGCGCGAAGCCGTACGCGAGGGACGCGAGTCGAACCTCGTGCTGTTCTGCGTGGACGCCAGCGGCTCGATGGCCGCCCGCGCCCGGATGCGCGCCGTCAAGGGCGCCGTGCTGTCCCTGCTGCTGGACGCCTACCAGCGCCGCGACAAGGTCGGCCTGGTGACCTTCCGGGGCGAGGACGCGGCGGTCGCGCTGCCGCCGACCTCCAGCGTCGAGCTGGCCTCCGACCGGCTGGCCCGGCTGCCCACCGGCGGGCGCACCCCGCTGGCCGCCGGGCTGCGCCGGGCGGAACGGGTGCTGGCCGCCGAGCGGCTGCGCGATCCCCGCCGCCGCGCGCTGCTCGTGGTCGTCACCGACGGGCGGCACACCTACGGCCCCGACCCGGCCGGCGCCGCCCGGCGGCTGGCCGGGGTCACGAGCGTCGTCGTCGACTGCGAGCACGGCCCCGTACGGCTCGGCCTGGCCGGGCGGCTCGCCGCCGCGCTGGGCGGGACGGCGATCCGGCTGGAGGAGCTGGGGGCCGATCACCTGGCCGCGGTCGTGCGTGACGTCAGGAGGGTGGCCTAGATGCCGCAGGGCAGACCGGCGAGCGTGCCGGACGACGGGCTGACCACGCGCGCGCGGCGCAACCGCCCGCTGGTCATCGTGCACACCGGGGAGATGAAGGGGAAGTCGACGGCCGCCTTCGGCCTGGCGCTGCGCGCCTGGAACCAGGGCTGGCCCGTCGGGGTGTTCCAGTTCGTCAAGAGCGCCAAGTGGCGGGTCGGCGAGGAGGCCGCGCTGCGCGCCCTCGGCCGGCTGCACCAGCAGACCGGCGAGGGCGGGCCGGTGACCTGGCACAAGATGGGCGAGGGCTGGTCGTGGATCCGGCGGCCCGGCACCGAGGCCGACCACGCCGCCGACGCCCGCGAGGGCTGGGCGCAGATCAAGCGCGACCTCGCCGCCGAGACCTACGGCCTGTACGTCCTGGACGAGTTCACCTATCCCCTCAAATGGGGCTGGGTCGACGTGGACGACGTGGTCGAGACCCTGCGGGAGCGGCCCGGCCGCCAGCACGTGGTGATCACCGGCCGCGACGCCGATCCCCGCCTGGTGGAGGCCGCCGACCTCGTGGTGGAGATGACCAAGGTCAAGCACCCGATGGACGCGGGGCAGAAGGGCCAGAGGGGCATCGAATGGTGAACCTCCCCCGGCTCGTCGTCGCCGCCCCGGCCTCGGGCACGGGCAAGACGACCGTGGCCACCGGGCTGATGGCGGCGCTGGCCGCGCGCGGGCTGGCCGTCTCGCCGCACAAGGTGGGCCCGGACTACATCGACCCCGGCTACCACGCGCTCGCCACCGGCCGTCCCGGCCGCAACCTCGACGCGTTCCTCGTCGGCGAGGACCTGGTGGCCCCGCTGTTCGCGCACGGCGCGCGCGGCGCGGACGTCGCGATCGTCGAAGGCGTGATGGGGCTGTTCGACGGGCGTGGTCCCACGTCCGAGGCGTCCACCGCGCACGTCGCCCGCCTGCTCGGCGCGCCCGTGCTGCTCGTGGTGGACGCGTCGTCCCAGTCGGCGTCCGTCGCGGCCCTCGTGCACGGCTTCGCCACCTTCGACCCGTCCGTACGGATCGCCGGGGTGGTGCTCAACCGGGTGGGCTCGGCCCGCCACGAGGAGATCCTCCGCGAGGCGCTGCGGCCGCTCGGCATCCCGGTGGCCGGGGCCCTGCCGCGCGACGCGGCCGTCCACGTGCCGTCGCGGCACCTCGGCCTGGTGCCCGCCGCCGAGCGCGACGCGCAGGCGCGGCGGGCCGTGGCCGCACTCGGGGCGCTGGTGGAGCGGCACTGCGACCTCGACCTCGTGCTGCGCCTGGCGTCGGCCGCGCCTCCGCTCCCGGCCGCCCCCTGGTCGGCCGCCGACGCGGTGGGCAGCCCGGTTCCCGGGCGGCCCGTGGTCGCGGTCGCCGCCGGCGCGGCGTTCACGTTCTCCTACGCCGAGACGGCCGAGCTGCTGAGCGCTGCCGGGGCCGAGGTGGCGCACGTGGACCCGCTGCGGGACGAGGCGCTGCCGCCGGGCACCCGGGCGCTGGTGATCGGCGGCGGCTTCCCCGAGGTCCACGCCGCCGACCTGGCCGCCAACAGCCCGCTGCGGGAACAGGTCGCCCGCCTCGCCGCCCGCGGCCTGCCGATCGCCGCCGAATGCGCGGGTCTGCTCTACCTGGCCGCCTCGCTCGACGGCGCGCCCATGTGCGGGGTGCTGCCGGTGGAGGCGCGGATGACCGAGCGGCTGACGCTCGGCTACCGCGAGGCCGTACGGCCAGACGGCACCGTCGTACGCGCCCACGAGTTCCACCGCACCGCCTGCTCTCCGCCGGCCGGGGAGTCCCCGGCGTACGTGCTGCCGAGGCGGGAGGGGTTCGTCCGGGGCGGCGTGCACGCCTCCTACCTCCACCCGCACTGGGCGGGGACGCCACGGCTGGCCCGCGACCTCGTGACGGGGGCTGCCGCATGAGGCCCGTGCTGACCGGGGTGGGCGTCGGCCCAGGCGACCCCGACCTGGTGACGGTGAAGGCCGTGCGCGTGCTGCGCGAGGCCGACGTGGTCGTGGTGCCGGTGGCCGACACCGGCGAGCAGGGCCGCGCCGAGCGGATCGTCCGCGCCCACACCGGCCGCGACGTGCTGCGTCTGGAGTTCGCCCTCACCGACGGGCCGCGCCGCGACGCCGCCTGGGACGCGGCGGGGGCGGCCGTCGCCGCCGCGTACGGGCGCGGGGCGCGGACCGTCGCCTTCGCGACGATCGGCGACCCGAACGTCTACAGCACCTTCACCTACCTGGCCGAGACCGTGCGCGGGCTCCTGCCGGAGCTGGAGGTCCGCACGGTCCCCGGCGTGACCGCCATGCAGGCGCTCGCGGCGAGCAGCGGGACCGTCCTGGTCGAGGGCCGGGAGTCGCTGGCGCTGATGCCGCTGACGGCGGGACTGGACGCCCTGCGCGCGGCCCTCGACGCCCACGACACCGTCGTCGCCTACAAGGGAGGGCGCATGCTGCCGGGAGTGCTGGCCGCCGTCCGCGAGTCCGGCCGGCTGGCCGGCGCGGTGTACGGCGCGTCGCTCGGGCTGCCGGAGGAGGACGTGCGGCCCGCCGCCGGGCTCGATCCGGCCGGGACCGGGCCGTACCTGTCGGCGCTGCTGGTCACCCGGGAGCGTACGGGTCGGGGAGGCCGGTTGTGAGCGGGCCTGCTTTGAGGGGCAAGGTCGCCTTCGTCGGCGCGGGGCCGGGCGCGCCCGACCTGCTCACCCTGCGCGGCGCGGCGGCCATCGCGGCGGCCGACGTCGTGGTCTGGGCCGCCAGCCTGGTCCACCCCGGTGTGCTCGACCACGCCCGGGCCGGCGCCCGGATCGTCGACTCCGCCGCGGTGCCCCTGGAGGAGGTCGTCGCCGTGTACGAGGAGGCGGCCCGCGACGGGCTGCTCGTGGCCCGCGTGCACTCCGGCGACCCCGCCCTGTGGGGAGCGGTGCAGGAACAGCTCGACCGGTGCGCCGCGCTCGGCCTGGAGACCGAGGTCGTGCCGGGAGTCTCCAGCTTCACCGCCGTCGCCGCCGCCGTACGGCGGGAGCTGACCGTGCCGGAGGTCGCGCAGTCGGTCGTGCTCACCCGCCTCGAGGGCGGCAAGACGCCGATGCCCCAGGGCGAGACCGTGCGGGAGTTCGCCGCGCACGGCACGACGATGGCGCTGTTCCTGTCGGCGGCCCGCTCGGCGCAGCTGCAGCAGGAGCTGCTGGCGGGCGGCTACCCGCCGCAGACGCCCTGCGTGGTGGGCTACCGGGTCACCTGGGAGGACGAGCTGGTGCTGCGCTGCCGCCTGGACGAGCTGGCGGCGACCGTGCGCGCCCACCGGCTCTGGAAGCACACGCTGGTGCTGGTCGGGCCCGCGCTGGAGGCCCACGGGACGCGCTCGCACCTCTACCACCCGGGCCACTTCCACGGCCACCGCCGCTCCGAGCCCGCGGCGCGGCGCGAGCTGCGAGGCGCGCGATGAGCGAAACGCCCGAGCTGCGCGAGCCGGACCTGCCGCGCACGATGCGGGTGCGCAAGCGGGCGCTGCGCACCGGATGGACGACGGGCACCTGCGGCGCCGCCGCCGCGAAGGCCGCCAGCATCGCGCTCGCGCACGGCGACACCCCGCCCACCGTGGACACGCCGCTGCCCGGCGGCGGCCGGGTGACGCTGCCGGTCGACTCCTACGCCGTGGCGGACGCGAAGGCCACGGCCGTCGTCGTCAAGGACGCCGGCGACGACCCCGACGTGACCCACGGCGCGCATCTGACCGCGACCGTGTCCTGGCGTCCCGAAGCCGGCATCGAACTGGACGGCGGCGTCGGCGTCGGCGTGGTCACCCGGCCGGGCCTCGGCCTGGAGGTCGGCGGCCCGGCCATCAACCCGGTCCCCCGGGCGCAGATCACCCAGGCCGTCGGCGAGGTTGTGGACCTCGGGCGGCGCGGCGTCCGCGTGGTCATCAGCGTGCCCGAGGGCGAGCGGATGGCCCGCAAGACCACCAACGCCAGGCTCGGCATCCTCGGCGGCATCTCGATCCTCGGCACCACCGGGATCGTGCGGCCGTTCTCCACCGAGTCGTGGCGCTCCTCCGTCGTCCAGGCGATCGACGTGATGGCGGCGCAGGGCGAGCGCACGCTGGTGCTGTCCACGGGCGGGCGCACCGACCGGGCCGCGATGCGGCTGCGCCCCGGCCTGCCCGCCGTGTGCTTCGTCGAGGTCGGCGACTTCACCGGGGCCGCGCTGCGCCGGGCCGCCGACGCGGGACTGACCGACGTGCTGTTCGTCGGCATGGTCGGCAAGCTGACCAAGCTCGCCGCGGGCGTGCTCATGACCCACTACACCCGCTCGAAGATCGACAAGGACCTGCTGGCCGCGGTGACCCGGCAGGCCGGCGGCGACGAGGCCCTGGCCGGACGGGTCGCCGAGGCGAACACCGCCCGCCACGCCTACGAGCTGTGGGAGGCCGCCGGGCTGCTCGAACCCGCCGGGCGCGTGCTGTGCGCGCGGGTCAAGGACGTGCTGGAGCGGTTCTGCGACGGCGCGCTCACCGCGTCCGTGATCATGGTCGACCCCGACGGGCTCGCCCCCGTCGCCTCCAGCGAGGAGACCGGCGGGTGGTAACGGTGATCGGCGTCGACGGGCGGCCCCTCATGGAATGGGCCGCCGGGCGGCTGGCCGAGGCGACCCTGGTCGTGGGCGCCGCCCGCCACCTGGACGCTCTGCCGGTGCCCGCGCGGGCCGAGCGCGTCGTGCTGGGGGACGTCGTGGCGGGAGTGCGGGCCCTCGCGGCCCACGACGGCCCGGCCGTCGTGCTCGCCTCGGGCGACCCCGGGTTCTTCGGCCTCGTCCGCCTGCTGCGCGAGCACGGTCTCGGCATCGAGGTCGCACCGGCCGTCTCCTCGGTCGCGGCGGCCTTCGGCCTGGCCGGGCTGAACTGGGAGGACGCCGTCGTGGTGAGCGCGCACGGACGCGACCCGCGCCGGGCCGTCAACGCCTGCCGGGCGCTGGCCAAGGTCGCCGTGCTCACCGCGCCGGGCGCGGGCCCCGCCGAGATCGGCGCCGCGCTGCGCGGCTGGCCGCGCCGGCTCCTGGTCGCCGAGCGCCTCGGCGCCGCCGGCCAGCGGGTGACCGCGTGCACGCCCGAGGAGGCCGCCCGGCGGCAGTGGGCCGACCCCAACGTGGTGCTGTCCCTGGTGGACGCCCCGTCCTCGCGCGGCTGGGCCGCGCCGCCGCGCCCGGCTCCGGAGCGGTGGGGCCTGCCCGAGGAGCGCTTCGAGCACCGCGACAGCATGATCACCAAGGCGGAGGTGCGGGCGCTGGCGCTCGCCCATCTCGGTCCCGGCGTGGGCGACCTCCTCTGGGACCTGGGCTGCGGCAGCGGCTCCGTGGCCGTCGAGGCGGCCCGGTTCGGCGCCGCCGTCGTCGCCGCCGACCGCGACCCCGCCCAGTGCGACCGGACGCGCCGCAACGCCGCCGCGTACGGCGTCGAGGTGCGGGTGGTGCACGGCGAGGCGCCCGGATGCCTGGCCGGGCTGCCCACCCCGGACGCGGTGTTCGTCGGCGGGGGCGGCGCCGAGGTGGTCGGCCACGTGGCGGGTCTCGGCCCACGGACCGTGGTCGCCGCGCTCGCCGCCGTCGACCGCGTGCCCGCCGTGCGTGACGCGCTGCGCGCCGCGGCCTACGACGTGGGCGGCGTGTCGCTCGCGGCGAGCAGGTTCGCCGAACTGCCCGGCGGCGCCACGCGGCTGGCGGCGGCCAACCCGGTCTTTCTCGTATGGGGGCATCGATGACGGTTACCGGACTCGTCACCGCGACGAAGGCGGGCCGGGCCGCCGCCGGCCTGCTGGAGCGGGCGTGGCCCGACACCCGGTGGTATCCGGTGGCCGACCTCGCGCGGGCCTGGCGCGAGTGCGACCGCGTCGTGTGCTTCCTCGCGGCCGGCGCGGCCGTACGGCTGCTCGCGCCGCTGCTGGGCGACAAGCACACCGACCCCGGAGTGGTGTGCGTCGACGAGGCGGGCCGCTTCGCGATCGCCCTGACCGGCGGCCACGACGGGGGCGCCAACCGGCTCGCGCACGAGGCCGCCTCCGTGCTGGGCGCGACACCGGTCGTCACCACCGCGACCGACGCCACCGGCACCGGCGCGCTCGACACGCTCGGCCTGCCGGTCGAAGGCGACGTCGCGGCCGTGACCCGGGCCATGCTCGACAGCCTGTCCGGTGGTCTGCTCGACGGTCTGCCCGACGGCGAGCAGGTGACGCTCACCGCCGACGCCACCTGGCCGCTGCCCCCGCTGCCCGTCACCCCGTCGGCCACGCCACGCCCCCCGTGCGTCGTGGTGACGGACCGGGTCGTGGACCCGCCGCGCCCCGCCGTCGTCGTCCGGCCGCCGAGCCTCGTCGTCGGCGTCGGCGCGAGCCGGGGCGTCGCCACCGGGGAGGTTCTCGCGCTGATCCGCGACACGCTGGCCGAGGCCGGGCTGTCGCCCCGCTCGGTCGCACGCCTGGCCACGGCCGACGTGAAAGCGGACGAGGCCGGCATCGTGGCGGCCGCCCGCGCGCTCGGCGTGCCGCTCGTCACCCACCCCGCCGGACGGCTCGCCGCGATCGAGGTGCCGCATCCCAGCGAGGTCGTCCGTCGGGCGGTCGGCACTCCCAGCGTGGCCGAGGCCGCCGCGCTGGCCGACGGAGGCGACCTGGTCGTGCCCAAACGCAGATCGGCGATGGCGACCGTCGCCGTCGCCCGGCTGCGCCCCCGCGGCAGGCTGGCGATCGTCGGTCTCGGCCCCGGCGCCCGCGACCTGATGACCCCGCGCGCCGTGGCCGAGGTGCGCCGCTGCGGCTATCTCGTCGGCCTGGACCAGTACGTCGACCAGATCCGCGACCTGCTGCGACCCGGCACCCGGGTGATCGCCTCCGGCCTCGGCGCGGAGGAGGAACGCGCCCGCACCGCCGTACGGCTGGCCCGCGAGGGCCACGCGGTCGCGCTGGTCGGCAGCGGCGACGCGGGCGTCTACGCGATGGCCGCGCCCGCTCTGGAGCTCGCCGACGAGACCTTCGACGTGGTGGGCGTGCCGGGGGTGACGGCCATGCTCGCCGCCGGTGCGCTGCTCGGCGCGCCGCTCGGGCACGACCACTGCGCGATCAGCCTGTCGGACCTGCACACGCCGTGGGAGGCGATCGAGCGGCGGGTGCGCGCGGCGGCCGAGGCCGACCTCGTGGTGGCCTTCTACAACCCCCGCTCGCGCGGCCGCGACTGGCAGCTCCCCCGGGCGCTGGAGATCCTCGGCGAGCGGCGCGGACCGGACACCCCGGCCGGCGTGGTGACCGACGCGAGCCGCCCCGGCGAGAGCGTCGCACTGACCACGCTCGGCGGGCTCGACGTGTCCGCCGTGACCATGCGCAGCCTCGTGATCGTCGGCGCCACGTCCAGCCGGGCCGTGGCGGGCCGCTTCGTGACGCCGAGGGGGTACGCGTGGCAGCCCTCTCCTATGTAGTCACCAGCGCGTGCGCCGGTTGCGGCGCCTGCCTGCTCACCTGTCCGGAGCACGCCATCCGGCCCGGCCCCGGCGGCGCGCTGATCGTGCTCGGTTCCCGGTGCACCCGCTGCGGCGAGTGCGCCGAGGTGTGCCCCGTCGACGCCGTTGCGGAGGTGCCGGCTTGAGAAGGGTGCACCCGATCGAAGCCCGGTCGTACGACATCCTGCGCTCGCGCGTGGACACCTCGGGGCTGCCGCCGCTGACCCGGGCCGTGACCGAGCGGGTGATCCACGCGAGCGCCGACCTCGAATACCTCACCGACCTGGTCGTCTCGGCCGAGGAGGACCTTCGGCGGGCCGTCGCCGCGCTGCGCGCCGGCGCCCCCGTGGTCACCGACGTCGAGATGGTCGCGGCGGGCGTCACCGCCGTCACCCCCGTCTGCCACGTCCGCCGGGCCGTCGCCGGGGACGGCCTGACCCGCAGCGCCGCCGCCGTCCGCCTCGCCTACGACGAGGTGGGCCCGGGGGCGGTGTGGGCCGTCGGCAACGCCCCCACCGCGCTGGAGGAGATCCTGCGCCTCGGCGTGCGCCCCGCGCTCGTCGTCGGCCTGCCGGTCGGGTTCGTGGGCGCGGCCGAGAGCAAGGCGGCCCTGCGCGCGTCGGGACTGCCCGCGGTCAGCAACCGCGGCGAGAAAGGCGGCTCGGCGGTCGCCGCCGCCGCCGTCAACGCACTTCTGTACTGGGAGGATCCCCTATGACCGGCTCGCCGGCGCTGCTCCTCGTCGGTCACGGCACGCGCGACGCGGCCGGTGTCCGCGACTTCCACCTGCTGGTCGAGGAGGTGGCCGCCCGCGCCCCCGTCCCGGTCGCCGGCGGGTTCATCGAGCTGTCCCGCCCGCCTCTGCGCGAGGCCGTCGCCGCGCTCACCGGGGCCGGGCACACCAGACTCGGCGTGGTCCCGCTCGTGCTGGTCGCGGCCGGGCACGCCAAGGGCGACGTGCCCGCGGCGCTCCGCCGGGAGGCGCTGCGCCACCCCGGTCTCGGCTACGCGTACGGCAGGCCGCTCGGGCCGCACCCTGCACTGCTCGGCCTGCTGGACGAGCGGCTGGACGCCGCGCTCGACCCGTCCGAGCGCGCGGAGACGACCGTGGTGCTCGTCGGCCGCGGCTCCTCGGACCCGGACGCGAACGCCGAGCACGTCAAGGTGGCCCGGCTGCTGTGGGAGGGACGCGGCTTGGCCGGTGTCGAACCCGCGTTCATCAGCCTCGCCGAACCCGGCGTGGCGGCGGCGCTGGAGCGGGCCCGGCTGCTCGGCGCCCGCCGGATCGTCGTCCTGCCGTACTTCCTGTTCAGCGGGGTGCTGCCGGACCGCACCGCCGCCCAGGCGCGTGAGTGGGCCACGGCGCACCCCGGGGTCGAGGTGCGCTGCGCCGACGTCATCGGGCCCGCGCCGGCCCTGGCCGGCCTGGTGCTGGAACGCTACGACGAGGCGCTGCGCGGCGACATCCGGATGAACTGCGACACCTGCCTCTACCGCGTGCCGCTGCCGGGCCACGAGCACCGGGTGGGCGCCGCGCAGCACCCGCACCACCACCCGGACGACCCGGCGCACGTGCACGTCTAGGCCAGCTCCCGCACGAGCGTGGTGAGGGCCGGGCCGAGCGGGGCGTCGAAGGTCATCAGCGCCTCACCGTCGCCCCGGGTCGGCCCCTGATTGATGATCGCCACGGGGATCGAGCGGGCGGCGGCGTGCCGCACGAACCGGTAGCCGGACATGACGGTCAGCGACGACCCCAGGACGAGCAGCAGACCGGCCCGTTCGGTGAGCGCGTAACACTCCTCGACCCGCGACGGCGGCACGTTCTCGCCGAAGAACACCACGTCGGGCTTGAGCACACCGCCGCAGCCCTCGCAGTCCACCGTGCGGAACGTCTCGACCTCGTCGGCGCCCAGCACCGCGTCCCCGTCGGGGTTGATCACCGCGTTGACCACCTCCCTTCGGGCGTGCCAGCCGGGGTTGGCCGCGCGCAGCCGCCGGTCGAGCGTGCGGCGCGGGGTGCGCCGCCCGCAGGCGAGGCAGCGCACCCGGTGCAGGCTGCCGTGCAGCTCCACCACCCCGTCCGCGCCCGCAGCCTGGTGCAGGCCGTCCACGTTCTGCGTGATGATCCCGGCGACCAGGCCGCGGCGCTGCAGCTCCGCGACCGCGCGGTGACCGTCGTTGGGCGCGGCGTCCACGATGTGGCGCCACCCCAGGTGGCTGCGGGCCCAGTAGCGCCTGCGGGCGGCGGCACTGCTGACGAAGGTGTGATAGGTCATCGGCTCGGCCCTGCGCCTGCGGCCGGTCTCCCCCCGGTAGTCGGGAATCCCGGATTCGGTCGACAGGCCGGCCCCGCTGAGGACCACCACCTCGCCGTCCGCCAGGAGATCGGCCAGCATGCCCCACCGCTCGGCGGTCCCCGCGTCGCGCACCACAGTCACGCTTCCATGGTGCCCGACGCCCCGCGCATGTCAGCCCCGGCCCTCCCCCAGCCGTACGTCGAAGATCACTTCGACCTCGTCGCGCAACTTGAGCGCACCGAAGAAGGCGGAGTAAGGGCGGATCCCCCACTGGGACTGCACGACGGTCACCCGGCCGCGCGCCCGCCCCTCCGCGAGCGCACCGTCCACCGTGACCGGCCGGGAGACCCCCACAATCGTCAGGTCGCCCTCGACGCGGAACGCCTCGGGACCGCCCTCCACCCGGGTCGACCGGAACGTGACCAGAGGGTGCTGATCCGCCTTGAGGACCTTGTCGCGCATGTTCTTCTCGATCTCGACCCGGTCGGAGTCGGTGAGCGGCTTGACCCCGCCCGTGCCCTCCCGGACCCGCATCGAGGCCACCTCGGCCTCCACCGTCACCCGGCAGCCCGCCGGGTCGCCCGGCGTCACCACCGCCTCGCCCCGCCATCGAGTGACCTCGATCGTCAGGTCGTGCCCGGCCTTGGCGCCCAGCCCGGCGCGGCCGGTGAGGACCAGGAGCCTGCCCGATCTCGGTCCCAGCGCGTACGTGCCCGCCTCGACGTCCATTTCATGGGCATTCCCGGCAAACGGGCCGGAGATGTCAGTGCCGGGCGTCCGGCCGGAGGTCGCCCCTGCCCCCTGGCGATGATCCACAACGTGTTCTACCGTGCTCGAAGCCGCATCTCTGACGAAAGGCGGAAGCAGCGTGGACCGGAACGACAAGGACGACAAGCCGCTCTCCCTGGCACCCGTCGTGCCGTGCACGGACCTCGGGACGGCGGTCGAGACGTGGTCGGCCCTGCTGGGGACCACCCCGACATTCGTGGACGGCGACCGCTGGGCCCAGTTCGACCTGCCGTCCGGACGCCTGGCACTGGCCGGCACCGACCAGGCGACGACCGCGCCGTCCGTCATGGTGAAGGTGCCCGACGTCGAGCAGGCCAGGGAGCGCGCCGCCGCACTCGGCCTCACGGTCGGCGAGATCGAGCAGGGTCCGCACGAGCGCAGGTGCACAGTCCATGGGCCGAACGGCTGGGACGTCGTCTTCTACTGTCCTGCTTGATCATCACCCGCCGCCTTCACAACGTAGATTTCGCCCCGCTCGTTCGAGCAGTGCCACAGGAGCGACCTGGACCAGGCCGCTCACCCGGGGCTCATGGCATGTTCCTCAACGGCGCCCCTTCAAGGTGAAGGCCCAGCGGTCTGTGCCGACCCTGTGGCGGGTGTAGCGGTCGGGGTTGTGGTAGCGGTCGCGGTTGTGGAACTGGCAGGCGGGGCCGAGCAGTTTGAGGTCGGTCAGCCCGCCGCTGCTCCAGTTGTCGGCGTGGTCGATCTGGCACCGGGTTGCCGGGAGG
>NZ_JBDJAW010000067.1 GCF_039649665.1 Microbispora sp. ZYX-F-249
GCCGCTGAATTTCAAGGTTGGTGTCAAGACCACAGGCTGGCGCCTGCAGCAGGACGGCCGAGGCGGTCTCCGGCTGACCGACCGGACGGGCAAGCTTGTCGCACCGGTTGCCGAGCCGGTCATGCTCGCCACCGGCAGCCCCACTGTGCAGCCTGGCAACGCCGACAAGGCCGCAGCTGCGGCTGCGCGAGCCGGGAAGACCATCGAGGACGTCAAGAACGTCAAGCGGGTCGGCCGGATCACCAGCCGCCTGACCGGAAGCGGCAGCGATCAAGTCCTGGAATTGGCGCCGGACGCGGAGTTCCTGGCCGATCCGACAGTGACCTACCCGGTGGTCGTCGACCCCACGCTCACTTTGTCCCCGCCGCAAGCCGACACCTATATCAACAGTTCCGGCGGAGGCTCCTACTACACCGACACCAGCCTGGAAATCACATCCGGGTTCATCGGCACCACCCGCTCTTACCTCAAGTTCGATACCTCCACCCTGGCCGGCGCTCAAATCACCAACGCGACACTGCGGCTGTACAAGCTGTCCGATGACCTGGCCTTCTTCAACGGAACCACCGGGCCGCTGGTGCAACAGATCACCAGCAACTGGGACCAGACGACCCTGACATGGGCAAACAAGCCCTCGGTCACCACGACCGGGCAAGCCTCGATTCCATCCTCAGCAGTCCACAGGGGTGTCGCCGAAGACCTCACTTGGACAGTCACTCCTATCGTCCAGGCATGGGCCTCCGGCACGGCCAACTACGGCGTGCAGGTACGCGCGGCGAACGAGGCCAACGACTTGGTTGGTATGGGCTTCCATTCCGCCGAGATGACAGGGGCGGGGGCCAAACCGCCGCTGCTGACCGTCACCTACACCACCGCCTCCGCACCCGCGGCCGGCAACCTGTCGATCACCCCGGTCACCGGAAACGCGGTGTCGTCGCTGACGCCGACCCTGCACGCCACCGTTTCCGACCCCGCCGGGGGCAACCTGCGGGCCGACTACGAGATCGAGCACGACCCCGCCTACACCGCAGAAGGCACCGGCCAGATCTGGGCCGGCAGCTCCACCGGCGTCACCTCCGGCAACGACGCACCGGCCGCGGTCCCAGCGGGCAAGTTCACAGACGGGTGGCACATCCGCTGGCGCGCCCGCGCCACCAACACCGGCACCTCCACCTCCTCGGCCTGGTCGGCTTGGCAGACCGCCGTCGTCACAGTGCCGGATCCGGTCGTCGACCTGCTGCAGGTCACCCCGTCGCAGGACCTGTCCGGGCAGACGGTCACCTCCACCCTCACCCCCGCCCTGGCCGCCCGGGTCACCACCTCTGACTCGGCAGCCTCCCGCGTGGAGTTCGAGCTGGAGCACGACCCCGCCGACACCCAGCACGGCACCGGCGGCATCTGGACCACCGGCGCCGACGACGTCGCCTCCGGCACCCAGGCCACTGTGACCGTCCCGGATGGGAAGCTCGGCGACGGGTGGAAGGTCCGCTGGCGCGCCCGCGCGGTCGCCGCCGGATCCAACACCTCCGCCTGGTCGGAGTGGCAGTCGCTGACGGTCAAGGTGCCGGCCGCCACCGTCTCCCAGCTGCAGATCACCCCCGCTCAGACCGTCGACGGGAAGACTGCGGTGTCGTCGCTGACGCCGCAACTGCTGGCCACCGTCACCGACGCCTACGGGCATCCGCTGCGGGCCGAATTCGAGCTGGAGCACGACCCGGCCGACACCGCCCACGGCACCGGCGGCATCTGGACCGGCGCCGCGGACAACGTCGCCTCCGGCACGCAGGCGTCGGTCACTGTCCCCGGCGGGGCCCTGTCCAACGGGTGGGGAATCCGCTGGCGCGTCCGCGCGGTCAACACCGCCACCCAGGTGGCCTCCGCCTGGTCGGACTGGCAGACCGCCACCGTCAACGCCGCGGACATCCCCTCCGAACCGGGCGTGACAGCGCTCCAGGTCACCCCCTCCCAGGTCGTCGACGGCACCGCCGTAGCCACCTCGCTGACCCCGCAGCTACGCGCCCAGGTCACCAACCCCGCCGGCGGCACGCTGCGGGCCGAGTTCGAACTCGAACACGACCCCGCCGCCCCCGAAGGCCAGGGCACCGGGCAGATCTGGGCCAGTGCGCTCGACGACGTTCCCGCCGGTACCCAGGCGTCGGTCACCGTCCCGGGCGGGAAACTGGAAGAGGGCTGGGTGGTGCGCTGGCGCGCCCGTGCCGTCGCCGGTGAAACCGCCTCGGCCTGGTCGGACTGGCAGAGCCTACGGGTGGACCAGCCCGATCCGGTGCTCGGGGCGTTGCAGGTCACTCCGTCGGACGTCGTGGACGGCAAGACCGTCACCAAGTCGCTGACCCCTCAGCTGCTTGCCCAGGTCACCGATCCCGCCGGTGGCAAGGTTCGGGCGGAGTTCGAACTCGAACACGACCCCGCCGCCCCCGAAGGCCAGGGCAGCGGCCAGATCTGGGCCGCGGCGATCGACGACGTGACCTCCGGCACGCAGGCGACCGTCACCGTCCCCGACGGCAAGCTGTCCGACGGCTGGCTGGTGCGCTGGCGCGCCCGCGCCATCACCCCTGGTGGAACCTCCGCCTGGTCGGACTGGCAGCAGCTGACCGTCGTGGACGGCTCCCAGGTCCTCACCGTCGACGAGCCCCGCACCCAGCCTGTCACGGACGGAACCACCAACACGCTGACGCCCGTACTGATCGCCAAGGTCGGTACCCCGGCGGGCGGGCAGCTGGGCGCGGAGTTCCAGGTCGAACACGACCCCGCCGACACCGCCCACGGCACCGGCCAGATCTGGACCACCACCGTCACCGCGGTGACCTCAGGCAACGACGCCGCTGTCACCGTCCCCGCCGGAAAACTCAGCGACGGATGGAAGATTCGCTGGCGTGCCCGCGCGGTCAAGGGCGCGGCCACCTCCGACTGGACCTCCTGGCAATCGGTCGAGGTCAAGGCGGCGCAGCACTACGACACCACCTACGAGTACGACCGCGACGGCCGTATGACCAAGCAGATCGATGCGAACGGCAACGTGCGCACCTTCACCTACGACCTGCTCGGACGCCGCACCGCATCCCACGACCCCGACGCCGGCGACTCTCAGCAGGCCTATGATCCCGCTGGGCGGCTGGCGTGGTCCATCGATGGCAAGGGCCAGAAGGTTTCCTACTCCTACGACGACCTGGGCCGTAAGACGGCCGTGTGGTCCGGGGAGCGCGAGAGTGGGACCAAGCTGGCCGGATGGGTCTACGACACCGCCGAGGGGGGCATAGGCAAGCTGACCTCAGCCACCCGGCACACCAACGGGCACGCCTACGTCAACGCAGTGGCAGGCTACGACGAAATGGGCCGCCCGACCGGGTCCAGCATCATCATCCCCGCCGTCGAAGGCGCGCTGGCCGGCACGTACTCCTTCACGGCCGGGTACGACACCGCCGGGAACCTGTCGCAGGTGGGCATGCCCGCCACGGGCGGACTGCCGGCGGAGAAGCTCACCTTCACCTTCACCGATCTGAACCTGCCCCAGGCTGTCACCTCCGACCTCGACGGCGGCACCACCTACGTCGGCACCACCGCCTACACGCGGACCGCACGCCTTTCCAGCCGTGTCTACGGAGCCGACGGGCGGATCACCCGGACCCTCGCCTGGGATGAGAACACCGGCCGGCTGACCGGCGTCACCACCAAAACCAAGACCGACACCTCCGCCCCGGTCACCGTCCAGGACGACGTCTTCTCCTACAACATCGACGACACAATCAACAGCATCCTCGACAAGGCCGCCGCCACCGCCGGGTCGCCGGGCCAGTCCGAATGCTTCACCTACGACGGCCTGCGCCGCCTGACCCAGGCATGGACCACCACCGCCACCGCCTGCGGAACAGGCACCGCATCAGCTGACGGGCTCGGCATCGACCCCTACACCCAGTCCTACACCTGGGACGGCGTGGGCAACCTCACCTCTTTGACCTCAGGCGGCCAGACGGCCACTTACACCTACTCCGCGCCCGGGGCGAACGCCGTCCGTCCCGACGCCGTCACGGCCATAACCCGGCCGAACGGAGCCGGCTCCTACGGCTACGACGACGCCGGCCAGATGACCTCCCGCACCATCGACGGCAAACACTCCACCTTCACCTACAACGAACTGGGCGAGCTGACCAAGGCCGTCGTCGACGGCCAGACGACTGACAACGTCTACGACGCCGAGGGCCAGCGCCTGCTCCGCCGCACCCCCGACGGCAAGACCACCCTCTACCTCGGCACCATGGAACTCGAGCTGTCCGCCGGCACGGTGACAGGCAAGCGCTACTACACCACCGCCGACGGATCTCAGATCGCCGTCCGCACCCCCGCCGCACTGACCTGGCTCCTT
This sequence comes from Microbispora sp. ZYX-F-249, assembly GCF_039649665.1. Taxonomy (NCBI): domain Bacteria; kingdom Bacillati; phylum Actinomycetota; class Actinomycetes; order Streptosporangiales; family Streptosporangiaceae; genus Microbispora; species Microbispora maris. Next base: position 4,382 of record NZ_JBDJAW010000067.1, read on the forward strand.
GGCGGCATCGCCGGTAGCGAGCAGTTGGCTATCGACGACACCACCCAAGCGGCCCGTCGCGAACGCTACCTGCCCTTCGGACAACGGCGCGGCGACGACGACCTCCCATTCACCGACCGCGGATTCCTCGGCAAGATCGAAGACAGCTCCACCGGGCTCAGCCTCCTAGGGGCCCGCTTCTACGATCCCGCGATCGCCAAGTTCCTCTCACCCGACCCGCTGCTCAACCTCGCCAAACCAGGACTCACCAACGCCTACGGATACGCCGGCGGCGACCCGGTCAACCTGTCCGACCCCGACGGCTTCGAACCCCGCCCATGGCACGACCCGAACTGGAAGAAGAAGACTCCAAAAGAACGCCGGAGAATAACTCAGCAGTACATGGCCGGAGAGCGCCGAGCTCAGAGAGCTTTTGAGAGGCGCGAAGGGGAAAAGGCCCTCCGTAACGACAAGAAGGGTCTCGGTGACCGTGCGAGCGAACATATTCGTTACCGTAATCAGGTAGGCAACACGCGCCACCATCAAGCCGTTTGGGATGAAGCATGCAGGAAGGACTTCGTGTGTAGCAACCTGAAGGAGATGGATGCCATTACCAAATCTAGGGGAGCTGGCTCGCTGGCGGACGTCGCCGCGACTGGAGGCGGCCCCGGCGTGGGTAGCGGCGGCTTCGCCGGTATGGGCATGGTCAGATCCTTGGGTTCCAACCGCGGAGGGCGCACCGTCCTACCTCCACCTGGGCTTAGGCCTAGGCCATGTAGCTTCGTTCCCGGAACGGAAATTCTCATGGCAGATGGGTCGTTAAAACCCATCGAGGATGTGAAGGCCGGCGATCACATCGTCGCGACGGATCCGCAAACAGAGAAGACTGAATACCATGTTGTCTTGGAGCCGCTTACCAGCCAAGGCCGGAAAGTTCTGGTGCATCTGAAGATTGGCGTAGGCGGAAACAAGGGCCCCGGTATCGGAGAGATAGTCGCCACCGACAACCACCCCTTCTGGGCCGAAGATCTTAAGACCTGGGTGCCCGCTGGCCACCTCCAGCCTGGTACGTGGCTTCGCACTTCCGCCGGCACCTATGTCAAAGTCCTAACAATTCAGCGTCGCGTTGCCCACAAGCAACGCGTCTACAACCTGACCGTCGAGAATTTTCACACCTACTATGTCCTCGCGGGAGACCAGGCCGTCCTGGTTCATAACGCCAATCCCGCAGACTGCTGGGTTCCAAATGGCCGCACCGACCACATTCCATCCGGGTGGAATACGCAACCAAATAAGAAGGGAGTAGGAACTCGGTGGACAGATCCCGAGAATCAAGGGAACGGTGTTAGGATTGACCAAGGAAATCCAGATAACCCCCAGCCCACTCAGCAAGTGGATCACGTGATTGTGAGGCACAACGGGCGAGTTATTGGGCGAGATGGAAAGCCCATTACGGGAAGTATTAAGGATGACTTTGACAATGCTCACATACCATATAGTGAGTGGTCGACTTGGTCGACATGGTACGCGCCATGAGTGAAGTACGCTTTCCGCAGGCAAGGGGAGATATACTATCCGCGCTTTCCGCCCTGGCGAGTCCGGAGTATCAGCAACGCGTATGGATAGAAAGAGACTATCCGCGCGAGGGATATTATGATGACTTCACGCTGAACATAAACATTCTCTACGACGATACGTGCGTCCTCGAGGATCCAGAGAAGGCGGTTGGCATCTATCTGAAAGATCGAATAGAGGCGGCAGTCCTTGCTGACCTTGCCCGAGCTCTTGACGCCCTGTTTGCTGCATTGGGAACAGAGCGAAGCGATCTGGAATACATGCAATCGCCATTATGGAGGCGGGTGGTTGAATCGGCAAAGTCAGCATATAGGACACTCTGTGCAGGAAATGCGTGATATGCGATGATAATCCGTCATGGCTGCTGACCTGCCAGAGCAATCGGCTACAGGGCGACTGCATGAATTGCCACAAATCATCGGCCACCGGAATGCCGGGATGTGAACAAGCATGGACCGGCCGCTCCTTGGTTCTGCTGATGGCAGCACGGGAGGAGACGACGCAATCTATGCCTTCGAGAATCTACAACTCGGTTTCTCGGCGAGCCGTATGCTTTGGCTGATACAAGTAGAACTGCGTGGGGAACTCCTGGTTCTGTCGAAAGCGCTTGGTGGAGAGATGGCCAGAAAAACGACCGACCGGAGCAGCTTTTTGTAAGACCTGCGATCAGGTGGTTACGATGTTGAGCGCTGTGAGCCTTTCACGAAGGGAGAGCTTTGGTGGAGGTTCTACGGTCAGGCGTTCCTGCGCGTTTCGGTGAGAACGGTCTCCTGGAAACGATGCAACTCGCCCGGAGGCCTGTGGCAACCACGAGGTGTGGCTGAGCCAGGAGGTGGCATTTCTTCCAGTCGCCCCGATGGCCTCCGTCTGGCTCCTGCTTATTTATCGCAGCAGAGAGCGTTTTTGCTACGCACTGCAGCATGCGCAAGAGCAGCGGGAGTCGAAATAACCCGGCCGATGTGACTGCGCACGCACCACTCCTCAGGAGGGGAAGCGGGCCACTGGTTGAGGGGCTGGTCGCCCTGTCTCAGCGGTAGATGCAGGCTGGCGGGGGCGTGCGTACCAAGGAGTTGCTGCTCCACGGCGCTGCAGTACAGAACTCCCAGGTGTGATCACACGCATACTGTCACCCGGTTACTTCATGGAAGCGCACTTCCCGGAAGTAGCGCTGTTACGATCTAGGCATCCTCCGGAAGGGGGCACCCACCTTGACCACCTCACCCACCGGTGCACACGCGGAGCATCCCTTGACCGAGACAGACGAGACGCACGATCTGGCCGAGACGCTACGTGCCACCATCGCCGACCTCGACGCACACATCGAACGCCGCGCCCTCCAACTCGCCGGCCCTCGCATCTTGGCCGCCGAGGAACGCGCGGCCGTCGCCGAGCGCCGTGCCGAGCAGGCCGAGCGCAACAGCCAGACCGTCCGGCCCGGACCTGCACGGCCGATGCCCAAGCCCGTGGACCTGGGCGATCGTATGTGGCTGTGCGGTGACGAAAACGGCGGGGTTGAGCTGCACTGCCGGGACTGCGAGCGCGGTGGCCGACCACTCGCCTACCACCACGACCACGGCGGGCGCTACCCCGACCCGACCATGCCCATAGTGCGGACGATCCCCGCGCTGATCCAGGCCGCCCAGCAGCACAACCACCTCCACGAGACGGGAGGTGCCGCTCGATGAGCCAGGTCCGCAGCGTGACCTGCCCATGCTGCGGTGACACTTTCACCGTCGAACTCCGTGCTGACCCCGGCGGCTCGTGGGAGTGCTTCACCTGCCGACAGGAGTACGACTACCCGGAGCAGTGCCTGCGATGACGCAACTTCCCGACATCGTGACGGCGGACGATCGGCTGCCCGCCACCCAGACTTTCCCCGACCGGGCCCGGAATCCCTACTGGGTGTACCTCGACAACCTCCAGAGCGGGGAGTCGAAGCGCACGATGAAGGGCTGCCTCGATCGGATCGCCCGGCTCCTGTTCGCCGGTCACCCGAACGCGAACGAGGAACACTCCGGCGAACTCGTCCCATGGCACCAGCTCCAGTACGAGCACACCATCCGCGTCCGCGCGCTCCTCATCGAGGACAACCTGTCCCCCGCTTACATCAACAAACACCTCGTGGCCATGCGCCGCGTGCTGAAGGAAGCGTGGCGGCTCGGCCTGATCACCGCCGAACACCGCGACCGCGCCAGCGACCTGCCCATGGTGAAGGGCAGCCGACTGCCCGCCGGGACGCACGTCCCCCCTGAGTCACTTGCCGCCGTGCTCGGCGTGTGCGACGCCGCCGCCGCCTCCGATAAGGACGCCGACCGGGTCGCCGGGACCCGGGACGGGGCCATGCTCGCCGCCCTGTACTCCACCGGGTGCCGCCGCGCCGAACTCACCGGCCTCACCCTGGCCGACTACGACCCCGCCACCCGCTCTCTCCGTGTGCGCGGCAAGGGCGACAAGGAGCGTGTCGTTTACCTCATCCCCGACGCCATGGCCCGGGTCGAGGCCTGGATCGCCGTACGCGGACGCACCCCCGGCGCGCTGTTCCCCCCGCTCAGAAAGGGCGGGAAGTTCCGCACCGACCCGCGCGGGTGGCCCGTGCACATGACGCCGCGCGCGCTCGGCACGATCCTCGACGCCCGCTACACGCAAGCCGCAGTCGCCCGCCGCACCCCACACGACTTCCGCCGCACCTTCGTCGGCGAGCTGCTCGACGCTGGCGTCGACCTCGCCACCGTGCAAGGCCTCACCGGGCACGCCTCCCCCGCCACCACCGCCCGGTACGACCGGCGGCCGGAGCGGCGCCGCCAGGAGGCCACCGACAAACTCACCCTGCCCAAGCCCCGGCCACCCCGCCCCAAAGGAGATCCCGTGCCGTGACCGCCATGCAAGACCTCCACACCTGGCTCCGTGACGTGGAATAAGCTACCCGCGCCGGGATGCTCTCCGTTGCCCAGTTCGCCGTCGCGGAGGAAGCCGAGGCCGGGCTTCCGTGCCGGCGGCCGGAGGACGACCCGGAGGTGGTCGAGTCCAACCGGCGTTGGCCCTACTCGACCAGCACCACCCAGACGACCAGGACGTGTGTGCCGCCTGCCGAACTGCGTATTCTTGTCGCACGGTCAAACCGCTGGCCGACCGCATGCGAAGCTCGCCTGGCTGGCGGCCGGAGTGGGACGCTGGCGGCCATGCCGCGACGGTTATCTCCCTCGACGCGCGCCGCCACCAGCACCGGGAAGATCAGTAGGGACTCTGCGGCCCGGGTCCGGAGCCCGGCTGGAGACTTGATCAGGGGGAGGACTGTGGTCCTGGTGGTGGTGTCTGCGCCGCGCGCTCTGCGGCGCGCTGAGCTGCCCGGACTCTGGCCCGCTCGTCTGCTTTCCGCTTCTCCCGCTCCAGGATGGGAAGGGTCTGGGCGACGCCGTGGGCTGCACGGGCGGCGATCGTTTCTACTAGGCCGTGGTGCGTGGACAACTCTGACTCGCCGAGTTCCTCGATCATGCCAGCGACTGCGGCAGCCTGCACCGCCGGCGCCCAACGGGCGAATAGGTCCATCAGCTCGGGGAAGCTTTCGACGACCAGGAACGGGGAGTATTCGAGTCCGCCGTTGACCTGGAGCAGATACTCCACGGGCTGGCCATCGCGTCTGCGCCGCCACGACTCCAGGCGCATGCCCCCCTTCGGGTCGCCCATGGACAGGAACGTCTCCCACCCCTGGTCCTTCAACAGTTCCTCGACGTCGCCGTCCGGCAGCCCGGCGAGAACGTCCGCTGCCACCCACCCTTCACTGGTCAGGCGTAAGTCGGGGTGGTCAAAGGTGGTCACGTCGCTTCCTCCCGGGGGACATCGGGGCCGCGGTTCTCTCGCTCTTGACCGTACGTCAGGCTGATCGTCCGGCGCTCGCGAACTCGGACCCAAGCCCGCTCCCCCGCCTACCGTGCGGCCCGTGGAGCACAACCAGGGGACGCCCGGCAGCGTCGACGACAGCAAAGCCCTTGGGCCGCTGGGCCGGGCGTGGAACGACGACCTGCACCCGCGCGACAACATCGGCCGGTTCGCTCACCACCCCGGCGGCGGAGGCGGCAGCCGTACCGGTGGGTCGGCCAGGGGCGGCGGTCACGTCGACCCCCCGAACGGTGGTCATGCGGAGGCTCCGCCCGTCGGCGGCCCGGTCAGCAAGGGGGCCATGCCCGACGTCGTCACCACGACCACGCTGCCGCTGAAGAACGGCAACCTCACAATCGCCCGCACGGGGGACGGCGGCGTGACCCTCACGACCCCGTACGGCACAGGCCGGCTCAGCAAAAACGACGTGCACGACTTCCAGTACCTCCTGACCTTCAGGCATCTCGACGTCGGCGAGGACATGTGGTTCAAGCGGCTCGACGACACCCCGGACGGGCCGAAGAACACGCTCGTCGCGCGCATCGCCCGAACGGATAAAGACGATTAACAGATCGCCGTGGGTGACGGCCTGTCGATCCAGCGGATGCGTGACGCCCCCACGGTGACCGCATCCCGCGAGGACCAGGACATGCAGAAGATCGAGCAGGCGGCCCTACGCGCCACGGCAGGGGGCCGCATCGACACCGGGCACGGCCCCCTCGACGTGTTCCTCAGGGTGTGGCCTGGGTCGACGCGGTGATGCTCGCCCCCCGCCTCATCGAGGCGGGCCATACGCCCGCGCAGGCCGAAGACGTCCTCACCCAGATCCCTGCCCGTCGTTCTACAGCCTGTACTCGGCTACTCCTCCGGAGGGTACAGCGTGTCGAACGCCTGCCCAATCAGGTTCGAGCACCACGAGGCCACCTCTCGGACGTTGCCCCCGACGATCGACGTGACGACGCCGACGGTCTCCGGGTTCTCCACCGCGACCGGAACGAGGACCAAGAACACGATGACGTACATGTATACGACCACGACCTGGCGCATCTGCTGTCGGGACAGGCTGCCCAGCGACTCGCTCGTCTCGGCGTCGACGGTCTCGGTCACCGTGACCGTGTCGGAGGGGAAGTCGTGGGGCTTCTCCCGCATCGCCGAGGCAGCCGGCGTGCCAGTCGGCCACGTCTGCACGGTGCCGAGAAGACGGGCGAAGTCCGGAAGCGCGCGGAGCGCCGCGGCCTGGTTGGCCATCAGGGCCTTCAACACCGCGTCGGACAGGCCGAGTTGGTAGACGCGGAACACTGGCGACGCCGCCAACCCGGCCGCTAGCCGCTGCGAGGCCACGAGGCTCGGCAGCATGGCGTTGAGCGCCTTGATCATGGGCTCCAGCTGAACGCGCCCCAGACGGTTGACCGCCTCGGTGAGAGGAGCCAACTGGGCGCCGAGCAGGCGTTGTGTCGCACCGCTGAGGGGCCAGTTCGGGGCGAAGCCCTGGAACAGGGTACGGTCCCGGCTGGCCTGCTGGTGGAGGACCCGGAAGCTACGCGTTTGGTCGGCGTATGTCACGCTTCGCACTGTAACGGTTCCGCATCGGGTATGCGTACGTCCTGTGGTCGGCCCCGTTGCCGTACGAGGACCTGCGCCGCGTCGCCCTGGCGCTCGCGCGCCGCTACCCGTCCCTCGACCCTAAGCCCATGCTCGGCCGTACGGACGGCATCATCCGGCCGCCCGGCGCCGTGCACCGCCGCGGCGGCCACCTGACCCTCACCACACCCCTCTCCCACGTGCGCTCATACCTAGCCGACCGGAACGGCCCCCAGGTGTGGGCGTGCCTGCTCGACGCGCTCGCCCCGAGCTCGACGCGCTGGAGCGCGCGGAAAAAGGCAAGACGACCACGGCCACCACGACGCCGTGGCGGGTCGACGCGGACCACGAGGCGTGGCTGCCCCGCCCCGGCGGCCCCCTCCCTCGCCTGTCCCTCCGCCTCGAAGAGATCGCGACCACCGGCACGTTCGACACCAACCGGTACGACTCCCCCTCTGAGGCACGGCAGGCGGTGCTCGCCGGCGTCGCGGCGTGCGGGTGACGCCTCGCCGACGTGACCGCCCGCATGAGAGGCGGGGACTGGCCAGGCTTCACCGGCTTCTACGCCCGTTACCGGGACGACCCCACCCGCGTGAAGACCCTCCGCGCCGACTGGGAAAAGCCGTCGCCGAAATGGCCGCGCAGGAGACACAAGGGGGATCAGTCACACGGGGGGAGTCAGGTAACCCTGGACGGGGTGGCCAGGATCGACATACCGAACGCTCCCCGAAGTACGGCGGCCCCCGGGGAGGAGTACCAGCAGATCCGGCGGTGGTGGTCAGATCCGGCGGTGGTGGTCAGCGGTCAGGGCTGGGGAACGCCACCGGTGGACGGGCGCCCACGCCATCACCGTCCGCAGGGTCCTGCGCGCGGTGGCCGCGGCCGCGCAGATGACCGGCTCCACCATCGTGGCGTTCGGCTGCCGGCACCTTGTGCTCCTCGCTGGCCTGGACGAGTCCACGTGGCCCGCACGCTCGTCGAGCTGAGGGAGGAGGCCGACCTGTTCCTCGACCTCGTGCAGGAAAACATCGCGGCGTCCACGCCGACCGCTACCGGCTCCGAATCCCCCACTCCTACGCCGAAGCCGCCGCTTGGCGCCGCTGGCAGCCTGGCCGCCTCGGCGCCATCCACCCCGTCTTCCGCGTCCTCGATGGTGTGGCGGCGCTGCTGTACGAGACCTCACCGCCGAACCCGTCCGCACGGGGGAACTCGGCACACTGGCCGGGCTATCTACGACCGCCGTCTCCACCGGTCTCCGCGCCCTCGCCGAGCACGGCCTGGCCGAACGCCGAACTGGGTCCGTGGGCCCGCCAACCCCGCCCAGGTGGCCGAGCAACTCGGCGTGCCCGAGCTGCTGGCCGACATCATGGCGAGGTACCCGGTGCGAGCGGGCCGAGTGGCTGGCCCTGCTCATGCTGGCCGAGGTGTCCCGCACCGTGCTCGCCGAGTTCGTGCACCCGGTGCCGCTCCAGGACATCGCCGACCAGGACGTTCCCCCGTGGGTTCCGGACGGAGCCAACGGCCTCCCGGTAGCTGTGTAATCGCGAGGGGCTAGAGCGCCTTGAGCTTGATGGGCAGCAGGACCTCCCAATGACCGCGCCCGTCGGGCGTCGCCTCCTTTGACAGCGGTCGACCGCATTGGCATGTCCAGTCGGCTCCGTCTAGTTCCGGGATCGGCGGCCAGAACCGAAACCAGACCTCGGAGCGCACCGTCACCCCTTGCGTCAGACGTTGGATGTGGAACCGATACTCCCGGTTCGGGCGGAGCAGAAGCGGCAACCCAGTGATCGGCGTGGTCGTCGTCACGTCGGTTGCGCGTACCGTCGCGACCGCGTTCACCCGGCACACGCGGTTCACCCTGATCGTGCCGAACAGGCCTTGGACATCAGGAAGGCGACCTTCTACCTGCCCGACGACCTCCTTCTGGTCCGTGGGCGTCAGCTCGTCGTGCCACCGCTCACGCTCGATACCGGAGATCGTTGCTGCCTCGTCCGCGGACTTCTGCGCGGCCCTCGCGGAATCTTCAGAGGCCTTCGCGGACCTCTTCGCGTGCACAAGGGCGCGCCAGGCGACGAGCACACCCGCGAGGCCAACGCTGCCGCCTGCAACGGCGATCCACTGGTCGGCCTTCAAGCCCAGCCAGGTCCACTCCTGCACTGCTGTGAGGGAGGCGAGGTTCATGGAGGCCAACGTAGCGACCGGCATGGAACGATGTGAGCCGATTTGCTCTGGGCCTAGTCGAACACCGCGGTCACGAACCAGCCTCGTACTGGGGGTGCCACACGAATACGGCAGAAACGGGCCGCGGAGTGGTATAGCTGCTGGTCAGCGTTGTGCGAGTGCTGCGTAGGCGGTGGAGCGGCCAATCTTCAGGGTGCGAGCGGCTTCGGTGACAGAGACACCGTCATCGACCAGGCGGCGTAGTGTGGCGAGCTCAGCGGGGCCGATAGCACTGGGGCGGCCGGTCTTCTTCTTGCGGCTCGGGTACCGGCGAGGGACTACGGCCGCTGCTCGCATTGTCAGCTCCTGCCTCCAGCTCGGCGATGCTGGTGTCGTGGTCGCGGAGCATGCGCATGACGGTGGCCGGGGAGAGGTGCCGGCCCTTCTTGGCCCCCGCGTCGGGTGCCCTGGTCTTGGCCTCATCTGCCACCCCTTCGCCGGACAGGCCTCACTGTAGTCCCGGGGATATTTCCAACGGATTTACGTGACCTGCGGCGATACACCGGCCTGGACGGCAGTCGGGGACCAAGTTGCCGCGTACGCGGCGGCGCTGAGGGCGGCCGGAATGCGGGCAGAGCCCGACTCCGATGACGAGCAGATTCTGCGGGTGTGGCCGGCCTGATGAGCGGTCGGCCGCCATGGTGTGGTGCGGTCAGCGGGGGCGGCGCCGCTGGATGGGGTCGGCTTCGGCGGTGATGCGGGCGGAGGTCTCCTCGCCGAGGCGTACGTAGCGGCCGAGGCTGGCCAGGTGCTGGTGGCGGCTCTTCGCCTGGAGTTCGGGCGCAGTGCGTCCGGCTTGGCGAGGTGCTGGAGCGCCGAATGACGCAGCTGATGCAAGGTCCACCATTGGCGGTGCGGGGTCGAGTTCGGCCGAGGCGGTCTTGAACAGGTATTCGGCGCGCGGGTAGGACAGGCGGCCCCGCCCGGTGATGGGACAGATTTCGCCGGATGCCGGCGCGCGGCCGCCGGAGGCGGGAGCACGCCGGTCGGCCAGGAACACCGGCCCGGCGGCGCAACCGGTCAGCAGGCGGGGCAGCAGCCGGGCCGTCGGGGTGGCCCAGTGCACGTATTCGATGGCGCCGCCCTTGCTGGTGACGCGGGCGCGGCTGGAGCGAGCGGGAATGGGCCGAGGCGGCCGAACGCCTGGCCGCGCGCGGCCTGATCGACGCTGACGGCCAGGCCTCCGAGCGCGGCCGCGCGCTGCGCGACCAGGTGGAACGGATGACCGACGACCTGGCCGCCGAGCCGTGACGGGCACTCGCCGAGGAGCGCGCGAACCTGCTGGCCCAGCTCGGCTCGCCGCTCCTGGGCGCCGTCTTCGAGGCGGGCCTGCTCCCGATGGCCAGCACCCTGGGCATAACCACGGTCAAGGCCCCCGACTGACGCCTTCCGTTCGAGCGGTCGTCGCACCACCCAGCTTGCACACGCTCGGCTTCTCGATGAGGAGCAACACGCGCGACGACTTCTACGTCTCGCTGATCGGGCACATGGTCGGCGCCGACGTGGCCGCCGGACCCTGCGCCCCCACCCAGGTACTCACCGGCGCCGGGTACGAGGTGAGGCAATCCCGACGACGACCTCGCCCAGCACTACGAGTTCAAGGCGGGGCACCGGCTGGGCCTGGTACTGACCGGAACCAACGACGACATCACCGACGCCGAACCCAGCACCGGAGCCAAGGTCACCGTCGACCTGGCCGGCACGTCGCTCTCACTGCCGCTCGTCACCCGCAGGTAGGTCGTCCGGCCCTCGCCTGCGGTCGCGTCCGACGTGGCCGCGACCGCAGGCATGATGATCTCGCACCTGGTGCTGCGGCAGGCCCGTCACCCTGCTGCGCGAGCGTCGCGGCGACGGGCACGTGGCTGGTTTCGTGTCAGGAGATCGGGGGGTGCGGTGCCTGCCGGGTGTGGTGGTCCAGCAGGCGGGTGAGCAGGTGCACGAACTGGTCGCGTTCGGCGGGGGTCAGCGGGGCGAGCAGTTCGTCGTGGAGGTCGTCCAGGACCTTGTCCAGGCGGCGCAGGTGCCGGCGGCCTTGGGCGGTGATCGTGATGACGTTGCGGCGGCGGTCGTCGGGGTCCGGTGCCCGGCCGACGAGGCCGCGCTCGGCCAGTTCGTTGAGGACGCCGACCATGTCGCTGCGGTAGATGCCGGTGCGCCGGCTCAGCGTCGCCTGGCTGCCCGGGCCGTGCTCATGCAGCGAGGCCAGCACGGCGTAGTGCCACTTGCGGGCGTCGGCCTGGGCCAGTCCCTCGTTGATCAGCCGGTCCGACTGCGCGGTCATGCCTGAAAGCAGGCGGCTGGCCCGTCGGCGCAGTCTGTCCGGCGTCTTCGTCTCGCCGTCGTGTGGCATGTCGGTGGCTTCGGCTCCGCTGTTCATGACGCCGATCCTACCCTGTTGCGTTAGTCGGACTAACGATGTAGGTTCGTTCGTGGCATAAACGTTAGTCCAGCCAACGTTAGTTGATGAAACGGATTGGAAGGTCATCATGACGACCGCAGCCCAGACCTTCGGCACCGCGCTCATCGGCCAGACCGAGAAGGCGCTCAACGCGATCCTGGACCGGCAGCTCGCCGGGACCGGCATCACCGAACCCCAGTGGGTGACTCTCACGCTGACCGTGGTCAGCGGCGGGACCATCGACCGGGCCGACCTCATCCAGCGGGTCGGCGGCGCCACCCAGTTCAGCCAGGCGTCGGTGGCCGAACGCATCGCCGAACTGACCGCCGCGGGATTCCTGCGCGACGGCGGCGAGGGCCGCGTCCAGGTCACCGACGAAGGGCGCGAGCGCTGGACGCAGGTCCGCGCCGCGATCGGCCCGATCACCCAGGGGCTGTGGGGCGACCTGCCGGCCGAGGACCTGGCCACCGCGGGCCGTGTCCTGAGCACCGTCCTGGGCAGGGCCAACGCGGTGCTGGCCACCCCCTGAACCCTGACTCCCCGGAACCCGCCACCCCCGGCGCGAAGACAACATCTCTGCCCTGCAGCAGGAAAGAGGAAGTCATGTCCACGCAAACTCTGATCGCCGACCGTATCGAGATCGCCGACCTGCTCACCCGCTTCGCGCTCCTGCTCGACGAGAAGCGATGGCAAGACGCGGGCACCGTCTTCGCCGACGATGTGGCCGTGCACTCGCCCCGCGGGGGCGAACTCCACGGCATCGACAAGGTCGTCGGCTTCATGCGCCAGAGCGAGGTCGAAGGGCAGGAGGCCCAGCACACGACCACCGATCTCCTGGTGGACGTCGACGGCGACCAGGCGGCCGTCTCGGCGAACTCGCTCGTGTTCTACTACCGCCCCGGCCAGGCACCCCACTTCACCGGCGGCCTGCGACAGCACTTCACCGCGACCCGCACGCCGGCAGGCTGGCGGCTGCGTGAGGTGCGGATCACGCCCGCCTGGACACGCGAGAGCTGACCTCCCCGATGCCGGGGACACACCACGGGAGCAGGCGACCGTGCCAGCATGCGGCTTCGCCCGATCCCCGGCCTCCGGCGACCGGCGTGGACCGGTCCGGCTTCGACGGCGCCATCGCCGCCGCCCGCAACGCACGCGGCGCTGGCCAGAACGTCCGGATCGATCCCCAGCCGCTCGGCCAGGCGGCCAACAGCCACCGGCGGCGCCGAACTCACCTCATCCGTCACGAACCCCAGCCAGGGCAACGTGGCGAGCTGGACGGCAAGCCCTTATCGATCACCTGGGCTGCGGCCGCGGCCCGGGTCGATGAAGGCGACGTCGGCGGGCGTCAAGGTGAAGTACCGGAAAAGGGACCAGTCTCAGATGCAGTCGCCCGCCGCAGTGTTCGCGGCCGTCTTCGCCGCCCTGTACATCGGGCACCAGATCGGCGACCAGTGGGTGCAGACCCACACGCAAGCCCTCGGGAAGGGCGCCGGACGTTCGCCGGCGTCATCTGCTGCGCCACGCACGTGGCCACCCTCACGGTCACGAAGGTCGCCGTCCTCGCCGTCGTCGCCGCGGTGTGCCACCTCCAGTTGACCGTGCCGTACGTGGCCGTCGCGCTGCTGGTCGACGCGGTCTCGCACTTCTGGGCCGACCGGCGGTACACCCTGGCCTGGCTGGCCGACTTGCTGGGGAAGGGCGATTACTACCGGCTCGGTGCGCCCCGGCCCGGCTGGAACGACAACGTGACGACCGGCACCGGCGCATACCACCTCGACCAGTCGTGGCATGTCGCCTGGCTCGGTGTCGGCGCGCTGATCATCTCGGTGGGGTAGGCGCGCCTTCCGGGGGTTCCTCTGTACGGCCCTAGGAGCGCTCCTGCCGGGCGCGCAGAAATTCCGAGGGATCGGACGACAGGTTGGGGGGTTTCGAAACTCCGCGATTATGTGTCCTCGGACTGTAAAGTCTGGCAATCTGAGGCAGACAACAAGATGCCCCCGGCACGGCGGCAAACCTGAGCCGGGGGCATCGATGGGTTAGCGGCGTGGGTCCAGGTGGGGGTTTCTCACCTGGGCTCCCCGTTCACCAGCCAGTCGACCACGATGAGGATCCCTCGGGTCACGAGGGGCACCCACGTGCTCCATCCCGGCCGGCGTCGCCGCTGCCGCTTCCTCGCGGCCATCTCGGCCCTTTCTCCAGGCCGGGCTCGGATCGACGGGGGTCGACCAACCGGCCCGGTGGTCGACCCCCATATGGTTTACGTCGGGTCGACCATGCGGGTCTCGACTGCCGCGCGTCAGCGTGAGCAAAAGAGTAGGCCACGCGCGCCCCAGCAATCGGCTATCTTTCGAAAAAGCCGCTTGTTGAGGTCATTGGGACACGCGGACTTTCGGCATGTGCGAGGCCGCTGCACTATGGCTGGCTCGGACATAGCGTGACCAGGGCACCGGCGCTTACCGTCCGACAAGTCGTGGGCGGTTGTAGTCGGTAATGTATGGTCCTCATCACTGTGTCCGTCTTATCCCTGTCGCTGCCGCGATCCCCTTTTCCGTCTTTGTGTGTGATTGAGAAGGCCGACTCGGCAGGATGTCCTTGTGGACACTCACCCCCCGAAGCACAGCAAGTCCCGCGAACTGACCCAGACCGCCATTGAGGCGGCCATCAACGTTGTCCCCATGGTTGGGGGAACGATTGGCGTCCTCTTGATGCAGGGGCTCAACAGCAAGCTCAATCAGCGCCGCGACCAGTGGCTCACAGAGCTGGCGGAGGCAGTCGAAGATCTCCAGGACCGGGTGGATGGTTTCGACCCCGAGTCGCTCACGGAGAACCCGGCGTTCGTAGACGCGGTCGTGACGGCCACACGAATCGTCGACCGAACATCGCAGTTCGAGAAGATCGAATTGCTTCGGAACGCGGTCCTCAACGCTGCTATGCCTGGGGCGCCGGATCTGGACGTCCAGCAGCTCTACTTGAACCTCATCGACGAACTCACGCCCACTCACATCCGGCTGCTGACCCTGCTGAATGACCCGGTCGGATGGTTCGACCGTCGCCCCGAACTCGTGCGCCCGCAGTTCGGCCTGTCATCCAATCGGACGGCGTTGATCACCGCTGCACTGCCTGACCTGGGTGAGAAAGGGCGAGAGACCATCGAACGCTTCTACGCTGGCCTCGCCGACGGAGGACTCGTCAACGCACCCCTGGGCGGCATGATGACGGCGAACGGCGCTTTCGAGCCTGCTACCACCGACTTCGCCGAGAGCTTCCTGGCCTTTGTCCGCGATCCTCGATAGAGCGCCTGGCGCGGTCAGCTCTCGTCTGGGCTCACCCCGCAGGGGGTCCCCTTGCCTTCCTCCCAAGAGATGCCGCACCGGTTGCAGTACATCGCTTCGACGATCGCCTGCGTGTCCGGCTCGGGGCGGATACCGCCTTCGACGAGGGCTTCGAGCATCTGCGCGTCAGTGGCCTCGATGACGGCGTTGATAGCCCAGCGGTGCGTGTCTGCCGCGTCGTTCGTCATGGCACACGACCGTATCAACCGCCGCAGAAGCGGCGATTGCTCGCGTGCTTCCCACCTGCGTCACTACGAAAACCCGCGAAGCCTAATGCAATCTCGGCTGAGCGGTCCTGTGTGGGCTGCTGCCCTCACCGCCGAGCTGCCCGTAAGGAGGGCCGAACAAGGGACACCGTCGTGGACACCATAGAGAAGCTGAAGCAGATGTCACAAGGCCCCGCCCGTGCGCGGGCCGCGCACGAGGTCGCCGGCACCGAGGCCGAGCGCCGCGACGAAGCCCGCGGCGACCGGATCCAGGCGTGCCTCGTCCTGACGAGGAAGCACGGCTGGACGCAGGCCCGCGCGGCGCGCGCCGCCGGGCTCACCGTGCAGAACCTGTTCGGCTCCGGCTCGACCGCGCGGTGAAGGCCGCCGAACACCTCCCGAAGCTGCCCGCGTGGAGCGAGGCGAAGGCGCAGGCAGAGCTCGAGTCCGCGGTGTCCCGGTACGGCGAGGCGAAGGCCCTCGCGTCGGAGGCGGTGAAGCTGCGCAGGGAGGGCATTGTCGCCCTGTACACCCGGGGCGCATGACGGCAAACTGTGGGAACCGGCCGACATCACCGACGCCACGGACGTGCCTGACTACCTCGTGCGGGCGGATCTGAAGGCGGCGAAGGTCGAGATGCGGCCGCTGCGCGGCAAGGACGTCGCCCGCATGCTGCGCGTGAACTTCGGCACCCTGCGGTCCGCCGTGCGGGCGGCGTCCCGGCCGGAGAAGGAGGGGAAGCCGGGCGCGTTCCCCCCGGATGCGATCGACGAGGCGACCGGGCTGTACCGGCCGGCCGTGGTGAAGGCGTGGTGGGAGTCGCCGAAGCGGTGGTCCCGGGCGGCGTACGCCCCCCAGGGGGAGACCCTAGCCCGCCTGGCGGAGCAGATCGGCGAGCCGTACGAGAAGGTAAAGGCCGCCGTCCGCACCGCCAGGGAGAACGACACCCTCCCGGACGGGGTGGTGAACGACGACGAGACGTTCAACACCGAGCCGTTCCTTACCTGGTGGCGGAAGCGTGAGTCCGAGCTGAACGAGGGTGCCACCTTGGTGCAGCTCGCGGTGGAGCTGTCCGAAGACATCGAGCGGGTCCGCGGCCGGGTGCGGTGGGCGCGGGAGAAGGGCCGCTTCCCGGACGGGGTGAAGCTCCCCAACGGCAGGTTCGACGTGGACAAGTTCAAAGCCTGGTGGACCCAGCAGTAAATCTGCGGCGGGGGACGGTAACCGGTTCGCCCAGGTGAACGAGGCGGGTGCAGCCTGACACGATCACCTGGGCCCGGAACGGCGTCGTCTACACCGCGGTCATCCTTCAAGAGAAGCGGACACCGAAGCCTGGGCAGAGGTTTTGGCACGCGTGGATCCCCGTCGATGGCGCCCACGCCGGCCTGGGGCGGCCGGCACCGGCCCGTCCCGGCAACCCGTATGCGGTGGTCGACGAGAAGGGCCGACCCATCCGGGTGGGGTCGATCGTGTCCCTGCCGGGGAACCGGGTCGGCCGGGTGACGAGCCGGGCCGGGAGCGGGTCGACGCCGTCGCCGTGCAGGGCGACACCGTCACAGGCGTGCCGGTGAAGGCGGCCGGGCTGATGATGCACCCGGACGGGGTGCCGGACACGAACCCGCGGCCGGAGCCCGGCGACGTGCCCTACCCGGAGGCGACGAAGACGCTGGCCGCCGACGTCGAGTCGGGGGTGGCCGTGTGCGGGGAGATCGGCCCGGGGGCGACAGCGGCGGTGGACCGGGTCGAGTTCGGCATCCGCAAGACCCCGCCCGACGCGGACCTCGCGGACCGGGAGGAGCTGGGGGCGCTGGTCGGGTACGCGGTCGGGGCGCGGGTGCCGGCCGTGCACCGCCCCGCTGGTGGGGACGGCAGGGTGGTGTTCCTCCAGTATGGGTCGGCGCCGATGGCGATGGACGTCGACGACGACCACCGTCGGCTGGGTGACGAGCCGGGCTGGGACGCCTCCAGGTCGGCGTCATGGAGGCGGCTCGCAGGCGTTTGCCGATGCACCGTCGTGCGGAGACTGTCGAGTGAGAGCGGTTACGAGGTGCCGCTGTGAAAAGCGGCGCGGATCTCCTCCAGGCCGGGGACGTCCTTGAGCATGTCGGGATCGGGGAGGAGCTGGGCCACGCCGGGTGAGCGCAGCAGGTGCTGGCCGATGGCGAGGACCTCGTAGTAGACGATGTCGATGCCGTGCACGATCAAGTCGCCGCGGTTCTTATCCAGGACCGTGAACAGGATGTCCTCGGGGGTGTTTCCCCGCCGCCGGTCGTAGTGGACGCCGCCGAGTTTGTTGGCGACGTAGCGGACCAGCAGGCGCCGTGTGACGGGCTTGCCCATTATGACGATCGCGGGAGCCTGCATGTAGCCCGACAGGGGGTAGCGCTGGATCTTGAAACTGGCCGGTGGCAGTGGGGCGAAGGATGCGATATTCAGGGCCAGAACCGCGTCTCCGACCTGTGCTCCTCCGGCGAAGGCGACACGAACGTTGTTGTAGCTGGAGCCGAGTTCTTCCTTCAGATCGAACGCCTGGATATGCGCCTCTCCCTTCAAGCCGAGCATCTTGCGGCACTGCTGAAGGGTTGAGTGCTCGTCGAGAAGGAGGCGACGCAACACCCCGCTCTCCCGCCTCACCGACGCTTCCGTGATGGGCTGCTTCCAGCTCTCCGCGAGGTAGGACAGATCGTCTCGAACGGAAGCGACCAGGTCCGGGTCGTAGACAAGGGGACGTGGCATGGGGCAAGTGTGGCGCTTCTTCATGTCGCGGCGAATCGGTTTCTCGTCCCGGCAGCCTTCCCCCTTGGTGAAGTGGCTTGCCTCCTGGAGTCCTCTTGGTCACGCTCCTGGAGGGCTTCCGTCGCGACGACCAAGGCTGCGGCGGCGGTGGCGCCACCGCAGCGAGGGGCGGACCGGCGACTGTGGGCCGGATATGGGGCAGCTCGGGAGTCAGCAGTAGCCGAGCATGGTGGTCAGCGCGGACTTCTCACTGCTCTGCACGGTGAGGTTGTAGTACCACTTCACCTGGATCCAGGCGCGGGCGTAGGTGCACCAGAAGGAGGTCAGGGACGGCTTCCAGGTGCTGGGGTCCTGGTCGCCCTTGGCCTGGTTGACGTTGTCGGTCACGGCCCACAGCTCGGGGCCGCCGAGGTCGTTGGCGTACGCCTGGCGCTGGGGCGGTGGTCCAGGCCCAGGCACCGGATCGCCAGGCCCCGGCGAGGGGGACCATGTGGTCGATGTCGACGTTGCAGGTTGCGGTCCAGGTCGCCCCGTCGTAGGGGCTGTACCAGCTTCCGGAGACGGCGGCGCAGCTGGAGTCGGTCACCACGCCGCTGCCGTCCCGCTTGAGCACGGTCTCGCGGGTGAGGAGGGCGGCAGCGTTGTCCCGGTGACGGTCGGACAATCGCGGCCCGGAAGGAGGGGCAGGCCCGATGGAGAGGCCTGCCCCTCCTTTTACGGCGGGAACGGGACGTCGCCTGGCAACGCTTACTCTCCGGCAGATGCCACCGTGGGCGGCTGCGCCGAGCAGGGGACGTTGCTCTCTTCGACCCAGCGCTGAGCGGTCTCCCAGGAGCTCCCCCAGGTGGTGGGGTTCACCGTGCCGTCTGGCCAAATCTGAAGGGCCTCGGCGGCGCCGAAGTTCTGGAACAGCGCGGACGCCAACTCCGCGGCGGCCGCCGTGAGCGGCCGGCCGTCGGCGGCCAGGTCCTCGAGGATGGCCGAGGACTCGGCGTAGGCGTTGTTGCTGGTATCGCCGTGTCCGATCGAGCGCAGCGCCGCGCCGTGGGTGGAAGGCCAGGTGACGACCTGGATTCCCGTCGGGCCACCCCACTCCTGATGTCTCAACCGTCCGCTGATCATCTGGCCGAGCTCGGCGTCGTCGGTGTCGTAGGTGAGAACGTCGGCGAGGAGCCGCGCCGAGAGGGTGGCGGTGCCGGTCGTGGCGGTCTTCTCTGTGGCGTGCCGGGCCATCAGGCGCAGCGCGCCGATCATCCAGAGAACGATCTCGGCGTCATGCACCTGATAGGTAGTAGAGCCGATGAGTTTGGCGATGGGGATGGCGATGGACGCAGAGCCGTCGGCGTGGAACTCCGCCCATGCCACGCCGTCCCGGTGTGGCTTGTATCCAATCAGACGTCTGGGCCCGACCGTCTGGTTCGTCAGCATCGGCGACAGAGCGCCGGGCAGGAGGCGTTCGTCGGCGAGGTCGGAACGGAAGTCTGCGAGGGCGGTGTTGTTGATGGTCATGTCGCCGGGCAGGTCGGGCACCATCGAGACGATAAGCACCGGCTGGGGCAGGCTCAGTCCCGGCCGGTTACGCACCAGACGGCGGACCACATCGGTTTCGACCTGCGTCAGGCGGGCGGCCCGGTTGGCGAGGCCGGTGAAGCGGCGCTGGTAGGCGGCGTAAATCTCCGCCTCGGACAGCCAGATCTTCTGGGCGCCGACTCGGCGCGGCCATTTGGTCACGCCGCTGTTCGCATTGATGATCACGGAGTGAGGCGCGCGAGGGCTCGACGGGACGGCGATCAGGATCAACCCGGTACCGGGCGCGTCAGGGTCTTCGAGGGGGACGACGTCAAACAGCGGCAGCGGGGACACCTTGGCCGCGACGGCGTCGGTGTAAGTCCGCAGGGTCTTCTCTGACAGGTTTACCCTGAGGGCTTTGGACGGGACCAGGTCCACTTCGGCCATGCCGACGACGATGACGCCGCCGATGTGGTTGGCGAAGGTTGCGACGTCGATGGCGATTGAGTCAGCGGCGGAGTCTCCGGTGGCCTTATCCGCCTCGTATTTGATCTTGTAGTCGAGGTCTTCGGCTTCGGCGGCGGCCGGGTTGTTCTTCAGGGCTGCCCAGTCTGCGAAGGTGGAACTGGCGAGGGGCACGCCGAGAAGGGCGTCGAGTCGGCGGGAGCGGTAACGCAACGGGGGTGGGCTCCTACGTCGTTGGAGGACGTCAGGTCTGGCGATCTGACGTGATCCACAGTAGGGAAAGACCGGACGAAATCAGGAGAAGTCGGGATCCGTGACGGGGAAGATCCGGTGTCAACGCTCCGCTGGTTGCAGGACCGGAGCACGTAGCTGGTCACCTGTTCGACTTCGGGCTTGGCAGGCGCCAGGTCGCTGCACACCAAGGCGTGGCTAATCGAGTTGACTTCGGGTTGATCAACTACCGGTAAGGAATGTTATCGCTAGTTGATCAATCTCGCACGAGCTGCCGTCATCGCCCCACAAGATAGATTGGTC
>NZ_JBDJAW010000068.1 GCF_039649665.1 Microbispora sp. ZYX-F-249
GCCCGCGGGAAAGGTCCGCGGCATGGCGGGGCGTTCGTCGGTCGCCGTCATTCCCTGATCGCTCCAGGTTCCGTGCCCGCTCCGGTGAACAGCCCGGACACGGCGGCCGGCCGTGTGGGCGATGGGACCGTTCCCCCGGCAGCCGCAGGACCCGCCGAGCCGTACGGCGGGCACACACGCGGGCAGACGGGGTTCCGCAGCGAACACCTGAACTCCCTCGCAGGAGGAAGGGGAAGCGGCTGCGAGACGTGACAGCGGCCGAGCCCGTGGCAACGAGAAAGCGCCGGCCGATGCCCGCCATCACACATAAAAGGAGGGGGCGCTGTCAAGTCACGAAAACGTGACGGAGGGAAATTCTGCTTACTGGTTGACGCGCCGCCCGATGATTGCGTATTTTCGGGGAAACCGGTTGCATGAAACCGGTTACAGCGAGATGCGATAGCGTTTGGTCCGTGGCAACGATCAGAGAGCTGGCGCGCCTGTGCGGCGTGTCTCCCGCGACTGTCTCCCGCGTTTTCAACAACCCCAAGGTGGTGAATGCGAAGACCAGGGAGCAGGTCCTGCGGACGGCGCGTCAGATCGGCTACCTGCCCAACGAGTCGGCCCGCACGCTGGCCACCAAGAAGTCCTTCATGGTCGGCCTGGTGTGGGACACCGACCACCGCCGCCCGGGCTGGCGGCACCCGTTCTTCCAGGAGATCCTCATCGGCCTGAAGACCGCGCTCAGCGGGCGCGGTTACCACCTGCTCATGCTGGCCACGAGCGGGGAGCCGACCGAGGACGCTTATGTACGCGCCGTGCGCAGGCACAACCTGGACGGCGTGGTGATGATCGACAGCGGCACCTGGGACCCCTCACTGCGGCGACTGGCCGAATCCGGCATCCCCTGCGTCAGCCTCGACCGTCCCGTGCAGGGCCCCCGCGTCACGTACGTCACCTCGGACAACGTCGGCGGCGCCCGCCTCGCCGTACGGCACCTGCACGAACAGGGGCGCCGGGCCATCGCCACGATCACGGGCCCGGCGCACACGCGGCCGGGCGCCGAGCGCCTGCAGGGCTACCAGGACGAGCTGGCCCGGCTGGGGCTGCCGTACCGGCCCGAGTTCGTGGTCGAGGGCGACTTCTACCTGTCGGGCGGCCACGCCGCGATGCGCCGCCTGCTGGAGGCCGACGACCGGCCCGACGCCGTGTTCGTCGCGGGCGACGAGATGGCCGTCGGCGCGCTGGTCGCGATCGGCGAGGCCGGCCTGAAGGTGCCCGAGGACATCGCCCTGGTCGGATTCGACGACATCGAGGTGGCCGCGCTCGTGCCGCCGGGCCTGACGACCGTCGCCCAGGACAAGGACGGCTTCGGCATCGCCGCCGCGGAGGCCGTCGTCTCCATGATCAACGGCGCGGACGCCCCGCCGCCCCGGATCCTGCCGGCCACGCTCGTCGTGCGCGGCTCCAGCACACCTCCGCTCTGAAGTCCGGCCCTTTCACGCATACTCGGGAACCGCGGCGAGACCGACCACCGCGCTGTGGTCCCTCACCGCACGGACACAATCCCCGGTCCCCGGCGCAGGGCCGGCACCACTCCGGAGACCGCGGCCCTCGCTCGGGCCGGTCAGCGCTGGAAGCAACCTCCGCCGCACACCGAGGCCCGCAATCGCGCCGATGGAAACCCACGGTCCGCGTCCGGGCCGGTCACTGCGCCGGAAGGAATCTCCGGTCCTCGCGAAGTCCGCTTCGCTGGACACAACGCTTCGGCCCTCGCTCCCTTCCGCTCCGCTCCCTCCGGCCCCGGGTGAGACGTATGGGGACAGCGTGCATTCTGGAGCGCTCCGCTCCCGGGGGCGCTTATCGTGATGAGGCATCCATCGCTTTGATCCTCCGGGGGACGTCCGTGTCCGAGCAGTCCTGGCCTGCCCGCATCCGTGCCGAGTTCGCGCAGCGCGTGCTGGATCTGCGGCACCAGCACCCCGGGATCCTCGCCTCGCTCGACCAGCACATGGCCGCCGTCAGGCACGCCATCGCGGAGCTGGGCGAGCGGGTGGGCCCCGCCTCTCTGGTCGCCTACCTGATCGGCTACTGGGACGGCGCGCGGGAGAAGGGCTGGCGGGCGCCCGGACCGGGCCAGCCGCTCGACTTCGCCGCCCTGCGTATGACCGCCGTCTGCCTGATGCTCGACGCCGCGGCCGAACCGGCCTGACAAAGCAGCGGCGGGGCGCCCCTCCCCGTGGAGGGACGCCCCGCGACGAACGGCGCCGCGCTCACCCGCGCGGCGAAGGAGGCTCCTCCGGAGGATCCGGCCAGGAGGAGGTGGGCCGCGCCTCGCCCGGCGCGTCCTGCGGCATCGGCGCGTCCTGCGGCATCGGGGCGCCCTGTGCTCCGGGAACCCCCTGTGCTCCGGGAACCCCCTGCGCTCCGGCCCCCTGTGCTCCGGGAACCCCCTGCGCTCCCGGAACCCCCTGGGAGCCCGCCTGAGCCCCCGGCGAGACCGGCGGAACCGTGTTTCCCGGCGAGACCGTGCCGGCCGGGGGGACGGGGGTCGTCGGTGCGCCCGGGGCGGCCGGCGGAGTGCTCTCGGGATACGCGGGCCGGGGCGCCTGCGCACTCCCGGTGCTCGGCGCGGCACCGGCGCTCGGCGCGACATTCTGCGGGTACGCCGCCGGGGCCGGCTGGGCGAAGGCCCCCACCCGCTGCTCGGTCCGCGGCACGGTGACCGTCTCCATCGCGTCGGCACGGCCCCTGCTGTAGGCCGCGGCCTGGGCGCGGATGGTGTCGGTCTCCGCCTCCGCGCGGTTCAGCCAGTGCTCCCAGCGCTGCTGCATGGGCCGCACCAGGCCCCCGCCGACGCCGACGATGAGGATGCCGGCCACCGCGGCCAGGAAGGCGATCAGCACCGGGGTCGTGACCGTGGTCGCGACCTCGATCTGGTTGAGCGCGGCGATGACGCCGAGGCCGATGATGAACACCGACGCGATCGTGGCCAGCGCCCGGCCGTACGACAGGGAGCCCAGGGCGGCGGTGACGATGTCCTTGACCGCCCTGGCGATGGCGGTGGCGACCACGATGATGATGATCGCCACGGCGGCCTTGGGCAGCCACGCCACCACTCCGGCGAGCAGCTCGCTGACGGGGTTGGGCCCGAAGACGGAGAACGCGATCTGCAGCGTGACCAGCAGGACCGCGTAGTAGACCAGTTTCGCGAGCAGACCGGACGCGTCGTACTTGCTGCGCGCCAGCGCCCGCCCCACGCTGCCGCGCTCGACCCAGCGGTCGAACCCGACGCGTTCGAGGACGGCGTCGACGGCCTTCCGCAGTGCCTTGGCGATCAGCCAGCCCACGGCGAGGACGACGACGAATGCGAGGAACTTGGGGACGAACGTGGCGACCGACGACCAGGCGTCAGCCACTCCTCTTCCCCAGTCGACCGGAGCGGCCATGGGTCCTCCTGTTCAGAGCCTTCCGCGACGTACGACGCCCACGGCTACCCGGTGATCCGCGTCTCATACCGCAAACCCTTTCCGTATGTTGTACGGTACGGCATACGGAAACGAGAGGGGCTGTTCGTGTACGAGCCGAGCGACGAGGAACTGAAGAGCGTCGAGGACTGGTTCGCCCAGTACGACGCGCTGGCCGAGCAGGGGGAGATCGAGAGGCTGGCCGACCTCGCGGTCTTCCCGATGAACCTGGTCACGGACGTGCCGGGCGGCTTCGCCGCGGTCCGGCAGTGGACGCGCGAGGAGTACGTCGAGGCGATGAAGGAGGCCATGGGCGGCGGAACGGCGGGGCTCGGGCTCGAGTCGGCGCGCACGCCGCGTTTCCTCAGCCCCAACCTCGTGTTCGTGGAGACCACGGCGACGATGACGGTCGAGGGCCGGAGGGAGAGCATGCACTATGGCGACCTGCTGGTGCGCACCGAGGAGGGGTGGGCGTTCCAGACGATGGCACAGGGCGGCTGGGGCCACGGCTGGCCGCCCGCCAAGCGGGGCTGATCCGGCAGAAAAAACAATCTGCGCACAGATCCGCGGCGTGATTGGGATTTCCGCTGTCGCGAAGGATCCGGCGGCGCGAGAAACGACCGCCGGTCTCCGCAGCGACACCTGAATCACCAAGCACCTCCCGGTGCGAAGGCGACGGTTACTTCGATTTGGGATCGAGTGGTCGCAGGTTCGAGTGCTGCCCGGCCGGAAATCCGGTCGGTAGCTCAGCCGGCAGAGCGCTGACACCGTCGCCGCTTCCGATCTCGGACGCGTTCCGGACAACGAGGACGGGCTCCTTCCCTGATGTGGAAGGAGCCCGTTTTCATGGCGAAATTCAACACCGGCACGGCCGGGCCCGCGCCGGTCAGCCCGGTGACCACCGAGGCCGTCCCGCGCGGTCGTACGCACGAGGGCGCGGCCGGCTACCTCCGCGACCCCAGGTCGGAGCTGTTCGTCCTCGCGGTGTCCACCATGGTGGGCGAGGACGCCTTCTACGAGAGGGCGGGCGACCGCGACGGCACTCGTCGCCTCCGTGCTCCAGCGGGCGGACGAGCCGGGAGAGGCGCTCGCCTACTGGACATCCCGATACGGCCGGGCCGTCCCCAAGCCGGTCAAGCGCGGCATCGCCGACGCCGTGCGGCGGCTCTACACCGAACGCTCCCCGGTCAAGTACGACAGCGGCGCGCGCGGCTTCCGGTTCGGGGACGTCGTCGAGCTCGTCCACCCCACCCCCGCCGACGACCGGCGTGCCTGGCAGGGCGACCTGTTCGCGCACGCGCTCGACCGGCGCCACAACCGCGACAAGCCGATCCCCGCGTCGCTGCGCACGCTGCGTGAGCGGGCCGCCCTGCTCGTCCTTCCGGCGGAGGAGCGCCGGACGGCGCTGCCCACGCCGGAGCGCCTCGCCGCGGCGGGCATGACCTGGGAGGCGCTCTCCGGCTGGCTGCGGGGCCCGATGGACGCACAGGCCTGGTCGGCCGTCATCCCGTCGATGGGATATATGGCGCTTTTGAGCAATCTGCGGAACTTCGAGCTACCGGGCCGCGGCGATGCGGACCGGCTCGGCGAACCGGCACGGTTCGGCGGCTTCTCCGACGCCTGTTTCCGGATGATCCCCCTGCTGGAGGCGGGCGCTTCGGCCGGCCGGCCGTTCTGACAGCACTCACCGCGGGGGGGGGCGACGCAGCGCACTCCGGACAGTTGTATAGGCTTCCTATGTAAATCTGGTTCCCGTCCGGAGGAACATCTGTGTCCGTCTCCCCGAACGCCGATCCCCGCGAGGACGTCCACCCGGTCTCGGCCATCCTGGACGACCTCGCGGTGCTCGCCGTACGGCGGCTGTCCACGCGCGACATCAGCCTCACGGCCGCGACGACCCTGTCGTACCTGGACAGGAACGGCCCGGCGCGGCTCAGCGTGCTCGCGGCGGAGCAGGGCGTCACCCAGCCGTCGATGACCCAGCTCGTGCAGCGCCTGGAGCGCGAAGGGCTGGTGAGTCGCGGCGTCGACGCCCAGGACGGCCGCGCGGTGCTGGTCGGTGTCACCGACGCCGGCCGCGCACTGCTGGCCGAGCGGCGCCGCCGGCGCAGAGAGCGGCTCGACGAGTTGCTCGGCACGCTGTCCCCCGGCGAGCTGCGTGAGCTGACGCGGGCCGCCGGCGAGTTCCTCCCCCTGCTCCGCCGCCTGCTCCAGAACGCGGCCGACGAGTAGGGCCCGGTCGGCTCCCCCTCGCTACTACCAGGAGGTCCGGTGAGCTCTGCTCATGCCCCCGCATCCAATCCCTTCAAGCAGCCGAAGGCGGTCTGGGCCGTCGCCTTCGCCTGTGTGATCTCGTTCATGGGGATCGGCCTGGTGGACCCGATCCTGCCGGCCCTCAGCTCGAAGCTGCACGCCTCGCCCAGCCAGGTCTCGCTGCTGTTCACCAGCTATCTGGTCGTCACCGCCGTGGCGATGCTGGTGACCGGTTGGGTCTCCAGCCGGATCGGCGCCAAGCGCACCCTCATCGCGGGCCTCGCCCTGATCGTGGTGTTCGCCGCCCTCGCCGGGATGTCCGGCAGCATCGGCGGCATCGTCGGCTTCCGCGCCGGCTGGGGTCTCGGCAACGCGCTGTTCATCGCCACCTCGCTCGCCGTCATCGTCGCGTCGAGCAGCGGCGGCTTCGCCGGCGCGATCATCCTGTACGAGACCGCGCTCGGCGTCGGGATCGCGGTCGGCCCTCTGCTCGGCGGCGTGCTGGGCGGCATCAGCTGGCGCGGCCCGTTCTTCGGCGTCGCGGTCCTGATGGCGATCGCGCTGATCGCCACCGTCACTCTGGTGCGGCCGACGCCCACGCCGGCGGCCAAGACCAGCGTCGCCGCCCCGATCAAGGCCCTGCGCCACCGTGGCCTGCTCATCCTGGGCCTGACGGCGCTCTGCTACAACTGGGGCTTCTTCACGGTGCTGGGCTACGCGCCGTACCCGATGGAGCTCAACGAGCACCAGCTCGGCCTCGTGTTCACCGGCTGGGGAATCCTCGTCGCGATCTTCTCGGTCTTCGGCGCCCCGCGGTTGCAGGCCCGCTTCGGCATCGCCCGCACGCTCTACGCCAACCTCGTGCTGTTCAGCCTCGACATCCTGGTGATCGCGCTGTTCACCGACAACCGGGCCGTCGTGATCTGCGGCGTGATCGTGGCCGGGATCTTCATCGGCGTCAACAACACGGTCACCACCCAGGCGGTCATGACCGTCGCGCCCGTGGAGCGGCCGATCGCCTCCGCGTCGTACGGCTTCATCCGGTTCATCGGCGGCGGGCTCGCGCCGTTCGTCGCGGGCAAGCTCGCCGAGCACTTCGACAGCCGGCACGCGCCGTTCTACCTGGGCGCCGCCGCGGTGCTCCTCGGCGCGGTGGTCCTCACCGCCGCGCACCGGCAGCTCGGCGAGGCCGAGCGCGCCCAGGCGGAGATGGCCGCCGCCGACCCGGCCGCCGCCGACCCGGCCGCCGCGCGGCGGGAGGAACTGGAGGAGGAGGCCCTGGCCGAGGACGTCGGCTCGGCCACCTGATCGACGCGCCGGTGGGGCCGCGCCGCGGCGGTCCCATCGTGCGTTTTGCGGAGGCTTTGCCGAGGGGGCGGGAATGGTTAGGGCCGCCCGATTGTGGTTACTCATGTCTGGGCTGGTCGTGGCCTTCAGAGGTGAGGGGATGCGGCCCGCCGCAACGACGGGAGTACCGAATGGTTCCCCACGTCTCCCCCGCTCCCGCATCGGGACACGAACCGCTGCGGCGACCACCGCGGGGCGGGGCCGCCACAGGCCCGTGGGCCGGAATGACGCGGATCATCGCGTGCGGCGAGATCGACATCGGCACGGCCGGTCACCTCTACAGAGCCGTCCTCGACGTCCTGCGCCGGCAGCGGCCGGTCCGCATGGAGCTCGACCTCGCGCGGGTCACCTTCCTCGACGCGTCCGGCGTACGCGCGCTGCTCATGAGCCGGGACGCGGCGGCCGAGGTGGGCTGCCACCTCACGGTGGTCGAGCCGAGCCGTATCGCGCACCGGGTCCTGGACATCGTCGGCCTGCTCGAGACCCTCGGCCTGGCCCCCGTCCCACCGCCCTCGCCACCCGCCGGCGACCGCTGAGCCGAGGGGCCCCGGCCCGGTCAGCGGTCCTCGCGCGTGCGCAGTTCCCCGGTGTCCACCAGGTATTCGGCGACCTCGACCAGCTTGGTGTTGGTCTGCTGGCTGGCACGCACGAGCAGCGAGAACGCCTGATCCGCGGTCAGCTTGTGGCGTTCCATGAGGACGCCCTTCGCCTGTCCGATGAGGTCGCGGACGGCGATGGCGCGCCTCAGCTGCTCCTGCTGGCGGGCTCCCGACATCGCCACCGCCGCGTGGGCCGCGAACAGCAGGCCGACATGCTCGGATTCGTCGTCGAAGGCGTTCCGCTCACGTGAGTACAGGTTCAGGGCGCCCAGGTCGCCCTTGTGGACGTACAGCTGGAAGGAGAGCATGCTTCTCACGCCGAGTTCGACGGCGCGCCGGGTGAACTCCGGCCATCGCTCCTCGTGGGTCATGTCCGGCAGCCGCACCGTCCTGTGCTTGTAGGTGGCGTCGAGGCACGGCCCCTCTCCGGTGTCGTACTGCGCCTTGTCCGCCTGCCGCACCAGGTCGCCCGTCGAGGCCTGGGTCTCGACCTCGCGGCGGCGGATGACGACGGTCAGCCCCGCGTCCTGCGCGCCGGGGACCGTGTCGACGGCCGCGCCGACGATGGCGTCCAGCGTCTCCTGGGCGGTGTCCTCGTCCTGCAGGGTCCGCGCGAGATCGCTCAGCTTGACCGCGAGCTCGTCGCCGGCGGCGTGTCCCGTGAAGGCCGACGACGGCCGGCCCCGCCCTTTGTCCCCGTTCGCATCCCTGGCGGCCACGCGTCGTCACCACCTCTCGGCAACCGCTCCGGGTGGCTCATCAGAGCCATGCCCGCACCATGACGCGCCATGCCCGGCGGAGGCCGCCGGGACAGCGGGATTTCCGAGCGACCCCGGGGCCCGGCTGCGCGAGAGCCGGGTCAGATCCGCGTGAGCAGGTCGGGGGTGAGCGCGGCGACGCCGGCGCAGCCGGACAGGGCCAGGGTGAGATCGGTCTCCGCCAGCACGCAGCGGATCACGTGCTCCACCCCGGCCTGGCCGTCCAGCCCCAGCCCGTACGCGTACGGGCGGCCGAGCAGCACGGTCCTCGCGCCGAGCGCGAGCGCCTTGACGACGTCGTCCCCGGTGCGGATGCCACCGTCGAACAGCACGGTGAGCCGGTCGGCCACGGCGTCGGCGACGGCCGGCAGGGCGTCGGCCGCCCCGATCGAGCCGTTGACCTGGCGTCCGCCGTGGTTGGAGACCACGACGCCGTCCATTCCGGCCTCGGCGGCCAGGCGGGCGTCGTCGGGGTGCAGGACGCCCTTCAGCACGATCGGGCCGTCCCAGTGCTCGCGCAGCAGAGCGAGGTCCGGCCACGTCTTGCCCGGGTCGCCGAACATGCCCACGAAGTGCAGGACGGCGGCGTTCGGGTCCTCGTGCACCGGCCGGGCGAGCCCGGCCTGGAACGCCGGGTCGGTGAAGTAGTTGGCGGTGCCCACGCCGCGCAGGAACGGCAGGTACGCCTGGTCGAGGTCGCGCGGCCGCCAGGCCAGCAGCGGGGTGTCGAGGGTGACGACGAGCACGGTGAACCCCGCCGCCTTGGCCCGGGCCAGGAAGCTGAGGGTGACCTCGCGGTCCTTGCCCCAGTAGAGCTGGAACCACCGCTCGGCGTCCCCCATGGCCGCCGCGACGTCCTCCATCGGCGTGCTGGAGGCCGACGACAGCACGAAGGGCACGCCCAGCGCCGCCGCCGCGCGGGCGGCGGCCCGCTCGGCCTCGGGGTGCATGATCGACAACACGCCGATCGGCGCCAGCGCCAGCGGCGCGGGCAGCTTCCGGCCGAGCACGGTCACCGACAGGTCGCGTTCACGCACGTCGCGGAGCATCCGGGGCACGATCCGCCAGTGGTCGAGCGCCTCGCGGTTGGCGCGCTCGGTGCGCCCGCTGCCCGCGCTCCCGGCGACGTAGCCGAACGGGCCCGGGCCGAGCCGCCGTTCGGCCATCTCCTCCAGCCGGGTCAGGTCGGTCGGCAGCCGGGGAACGGTCCCGGTCATGCCGTTGAGGTAGATCTCGTACTGGAAGTCCGCCCAGGTGGTCATCGTCGTCCTCGTTCCGAATCGACAGCGGCACGCTACCGAATCATGGGGCGAGAGCGGCCAACTGGGTCATAGCGGCTCACCGGGGCCCGGGGGCGCGGCGGAAGGCGAAGGGCTCGCTCTCCCGGCCCGGCACGACGAACCAGCACTCGCCGGTCCCCTCGCTCGCCAGCAGCGAGAAGAACGCGTCCGCGACCGTCTCGACGTCGAGGATCGGGAACTTCATCTCGTCCAGCAGCGCCTTGATGTCGCCGTCCAGGATCGCGGTGTCCGCGAACGACGGGCACAACCCCTGCACCCGGATGCCGAGGGGCTCCAGCTGCGGGCCGAGCGAGCGGACGAGGCCGACGACCGCGTGCTTGTTGGCCGCGTAGATGGGATCCTGCGGAATGCCCACGATCCCCGCCATGCTGGCGGTCGCCACGATCACGCCCCCGGCCCGCATCGCCGGCAGCGCGGCGTGCACGCCGAAGACGACGCCGTCGAGGTTGATCCCCATCACGCGCCGGTAGCGGCCGAGGTCGAAGTCCTCGCCGAGCCCGCAGCCCGAGGCGACGCCCGCGTTGAGGAAGGCGAGGTCGAGCCCGCCGTGCCGCTCGACCGCGAGCGCGACCGCGGCCTGGTTGTCCTCCAGCCGGGACACGTCGGTCCGGACGAACGAGGCGCCGATCTCCTCCGCGGTGCGCTCGCCGGCCTCGGCGTCGACGTCGGCCAGCACGACGTGCGCGCCGTACGCCGCGAGGCGGCGGGCGACGCCCGCGCCGATGCCGCCCGCGCCCCCGGTGACGAGCGCGACCTTGCCGGAGATGTCGTCGGTGTTCACAGTGGGAGTCCTCCCGTCGCGGCCCTGGTCGAGCCGGTGGCCCGGTAAGCCTCGATCGTCCGTTCGGCGATGCGCATCTGGTGGATCTCGTCGGCGCCGTCGGCGAACCTGGCCCATCGGGCGTGCTGGAACATGTGCGCCAGCGGGGTGTCGGTCGAGTAGCCGAGCGCCCCGTGGATCTGGATGGCGCGGTCGACGATCCGGTTGAGGCTGTTCGCCACGAAATGCTTGGCCATGGAGACCTCGGTGCGGAAGTCCTCACCCTTGTCGATCTTCGAAGCGGCGTGCAGCACCATGAGCTTGCACTGGTACAGCTCCATCGCCGAGTCGGCGATCATCCACTGCACGCCCTGCTTGTCGGCGAGCCGCGACCCGTGGCTGTACCTGTCCAGCGCCCTGCCCACCATCATGTCAAGGGCCGTCTCCGCCTGCGCTATCCACCGCATGCAGTGCGCCAGCCGGGCCGGGCCGAGGCGGTACTGCCCCAGCCGGTGGCCGTTGCCCCGCCCGCCGAGCACCGCGGAGTCCGGCACGCGCAGGTCGGTGATGACGATCTCGCTGTGGCCGGTCGAGCCGTGCATGGTCTCGATCTCGCGTACGTCGTGCCAGCCCTCGGCGGGCAGGTCCACGAGGAAGGCGGTGTTGGCGCCCCGCGCGCCCTCCGGCAGGTCGAACTCGGTCTTGGCGATCAGGATCGCGAAACTCGCCCTGCGGGCGTTGGAGATGAACCACTTGTGCCCGTTGATCACCCACTCGTCGCCGTCCTTCACGGCGTTCGTACGGATGAGCGTGGGATCGGAGCCGGCCACCTCGGGCTCGGTCATCGCGAAGCACGACATCGTCACGCCGTCGAGCAGCGGACGCAGGTAGCGCTCCTTCTGCTCGTCGGTGCCCCAGTGCAGCAGCGTGTGCATGTTGCCCTCGTCCGGCGCCGCGCAGTTGAGCACCCACGGGCCGAGCCTGGTCTTGGCCGCCTCGGCCTGCACCATGGCCAGTTCGACGTGGCCGAGGCCCATGCCGCCCCACTCCTCGGGCATGTGCGGCAGCCAGAGCCCCTCCTCCTTGGCCCGGCGGCGCAGGCCGACGATCGTGCGCAGGTAAGCGTCCCGGGTGAGCGCCTTCTCCGCGGAGTCCTCGAACGGCTTCACCGCCGGGATCACGGTCTCCTGGATGAACGTCCGCACCCGCGCGCGTATCTCCTCGTGCTCGGGGGCGAGCGTGAAGTCGATGGCCATGATCCTCCCTCGGGCGCCCGCTAATGCGGCTGCCGCACCAAATAAGGCGATCGCCTGAAATACCGTATCCTTCGGGCGTACGGGCGACAAGGGAGGCGTGATGGCGGCGGAGACCACGGTCCGGCGGCTCGTGGACGCCGCGGAGCGCCTGTTCGCCGAGCGCGGCATCGACGCGGTCTCGCTGCGCGAGATCAACGCCGCCGCCGGGCAGCGCAACTCCACCGCGCTGCAGTACCACTTCGGCGACCGCGCCGGACTGCTCAAGGCGGTGCTCGCCAAGCACCGGCCGGAGATCGAGGCGCGGCGTCACCAGCTTCTGGACGAGTACGAGGCACGCGGCCCGCTGCCGCCGGCCCAGGCACGCCGCACGCTCGCCGCCGCGCTCGTCCGCCCGGCCGCCGCCAAGCTGGCCGACCCCGACGGCGGCCGGGCCTACCTGCGGGTCATGGAGCAACTCCTCCACCGCATGCCGCCCGGCCTCCCCGACGACGGCGGTGGCGGCAGCATCGGCCGCTGGCGGGAGCTGGTCGCCCCGCTGCTCCCCGAGGCCGCCGTACGCCTGCACCAGCGCTTCATGGCGATCCGCATGACGTACGTGGAGCTGGCCCGCCGGGCGGGCGCGGCCCCGGCACGGGACGACCGCCTGTTCACCAGCCACCTGATCGACGTGGTCACGGCGGTCCTCGCCGGCGAGGTCTCCGACGAGACCGCCCGGCTCCTCGCCGAACGCGAGCAGCGCTCCTGAGACCGGCACGGCCGTCATCGCCGTACTTTTGCCCTGTCTGGGGAATTCGCTGCCGGAGCGTAGCGGCATAGGGGGCACACAATCCCTAGGACGACCGCCTCACGGCGGTGTCATCGGGCATCAGGGAATCCGGCGGCGGACATGATCCCGCGTCCGTCTCGCGGGTCGCGTCGGACACTCTTCGTGCGGATCGACGAACCCGCTCACGTCACACGCGATCGGCCAAAGGGTGATCATGCCGAGTCACGCATCGCGAACAGCACAGGTCGGAGGCGGCTCGCGGATTCCGCCCAGGCGATCACGCGGACGCCTGCACCACGTCTTCGAGGCACGTTGTGACCTGACACCGGGGGCGACGGCCCTGGAGTGCGGACAGCTCACGTTGACGTACGCCGCGCTGGACGCCCGGGCGAACCGGCTGGCGCACCTGCTGCGCGACCTCGGAGTCGGATGCGGGTCCCGCGTCGCGATCCTGCTGCCGAGGTCGGTGCACACGTACGTGGCGTTGCTCGCGGTGGGCAAGGCCGGCGCGGCGTTCGTGCCGATCGACCCGCAGTCGCCGCCCGACCGCGTCGGCTACATCCTCGGGGACGCCGGCGCCGACCTCGTGCTCACCACGTCGGACCGGTCGTTGACCGTCGTCGCGCTGGGGCACCGCGTGCTCGAGCTCGACGCCTGCGCCGGCCTCGCCGCCGCTCCCGTCACCCGTCCGCCCGACGGCGCCGCCGACGACGATCCGGTCGCGTACGTGATGTACACCTCGGGGTCGAGCGGCCGGCCGAAGGGCGTCGAGGTGGCGCAGTCGAGCATCCGCAACTTCCTCGACGTCGTGCCGGGCCTGTACGGCGTGCGGCCGCACGACCGGGTCTATCAGGGGATGACGATCTCCTTCGACTTCTCCATCGAGGAGATCTGGCCGACGTGGTCGGCCGGCGCCGCCCTCGTCGCGGGCCCGGCGGGCTTACCGCAGTTCGGCGCGGAGCTCGCGGACTTCCTGGACCAGAGCGGGATCACGATCCTCTACTGCGTCCCGACGCTGCTCGCGACGATCCCGCGTGAGCTGCCGCGCCTGCGCACACTGATCGTCGGGGGCGAGCCCTGCCCGCCCCGGCTGGTGGAGCGGTGGAGCCGGCCGGGCCGCCGGATCCTCAACACGTACGGGCCCACCGAGGCGACCGTCACCGCGACCTGCGCCGAACTGCTCCCGGGGCGGCAGGTCACCATCGGCCGGCCGTTGCCGACCTACTCCGTCGTGCTGCTCGACGAGCGGCGCGACCCGGTGCCGGACGGCGAGGTCGGCGAGATCTGCATCGGGGGGCCCGGCGTCGCCCGCGGCTACGTCGGCCGCCCCGACCTGACCGCCGACCGCTTCGTCGAGCACCCGCTGGCTCCCCCGGGCGGCAGGTTGTACCGCACCGGGGACCTCGGCCGGGTGACCGCGAACGGGGAGATCGAATATCTGGGCCGCGCCGACTCCGAGGTGAAGATCCGGGGACATCGGGTGGACCTGGGCGAGATCGAGAACGTGCTGCTGGAGGACGCGGGCGTCGCCGAGGCCGTGGCCGCCCTCGTGCCCGTGCCCGGCACGGAGTCCTCCGGCGGCGAACTCGCCGCCTACGTCGTGCCCGCGGCGGCCGACGGGGACGGCGACGGGGACGGCGACGGCGGCCGGGCCCTCGCCGGGCGGCTCCACGACCGGCTGCGCCGCAGGCTGCCGTCGTACATGCTGCCCGCGTTCATGGACGTCGTGGCCGCGCTGCCGGCCATGCCGAGCGGCAAGGTGGACCGCCGGAAGCTGCCCCCGCCGACCGGCCGCCGCCTCGTGGGCCCCGGGCCGGTGACGCCCGCCGAGGGCGAGCTGGAGACACGTCTGCGCGAGGTGTGGGCGGAGGCGTTCGGCCTCGCTCCCGAGTCGCTGTCGGTCGAGGCGGACTTCTTCACCGACCTCGGCGGTCACTCCCTGCTGGCGGCCCGCGTGGTCTCGCTGCTGCGCGCCGGTGAGATCGGCGCGGGCCTCGCGGTGCGCGACCTCTACGCCAACCCCACCGTGCGCCGCCTCGCCGCGCATCTGGGCGGCCGTACGGGCGTGCCGGAGCCGGCCGCCCCGCCCCGCCCGGCTCCCCTCCGGCACGGCGGCCGCCGGATCGCGCTGGCCGGGGCCGCGCAGAGCGCGGTGATCTACCTGCTGCTGCTCGTGATCACACTGCCACTCTCCGTCACGCTGCACGATTGGACCACCCCCCGCCCGATTCCCGGTGTCCCGAGGAGGGACGAGGGGTGGCTGATGCTGCCCGGTGACGGCGCCGACCTGCTCGCCGCACTGGCGCTGGCCGCGATGACCGCCTATGTCTGGGTGCACTGGCTGCTGCCGGTGCTGCTCGCGCGGCCGCTGGCGGCCGGAATCCGGCCCGGCCGATATCCGCTGTGGGGCGTCACCTACCTGCGGCTGTGGGCACTGCAGTTGCTGCTGTCGGTCTCCCCGCTGCCGCTGCTGAGCGGCTCCCCGATGATGGGGGCGTACCTGCGGCTTCTCGGCGCGCGGGTCGGGCCCGGCGCCGCCGTCGCGACGGCCGACGTCAACCTCCCGGCGCTGCTGCGGATCGGCGCGGGCGCCTCGGTCGGATACCGGTCCTCCCTGCACGCGTGGCTGGTGGTGGACGGCTGGGTGGTCGTCGCCCCCGTGGAGGTCGGTCCGCACGCGTTCGTCGGGAACGGCGTCGTGCTCGGCCCGGGCGCGCGGGTCGCCGCCCATGCCGGGCTCGGCGACCAGTCGGCGCTGACACGGGGGGAGACGGTGCCGGAGGGGGCGCGGTGGGCCGGGTCGCCGCCGAGCCCCGTGGAGTCGCTCGGGCCCGTGGTGGAGACGATGCTGCGCTCCCCCGCGCCGGCCGGGTGGAGGCCGCGGCACGTGGCCGCGGCGGTGGCCGTCCTCTGCTGTCTCGAGGCGGTCATGGTGGCCTCGATCGTGCCGAGCGTCCTGGTCGTCTGGTCGGCCGTGGCCGCCGGCGGTCTCGCGGCCGGGCCGGCCGCCGTCCTGGTGGCGGGCCCGTTGTACGTGGCCGTCGTCTGCGCCGCGGTGGCCGCCGGCAAGCGCCTCGTGCTGGCGAAGGCGCCGGTCGGCGTGCACCCGGCGCGTTCCTGGCTCGGCGTACGCAAGTGGGCGGTGGACAAGCTCCTGGAGTTCAGCCTGCGGTCGACCAACTCGCTCTACGGCACGCTCTACACCTCCCCGTGGCTGCGGCTGCTCGGCGCGCGGGTCGGCCGCCGCGCCGAGGTGTCCACCGCCGCGCAGCTCGATCCCGACCTCCTCACGCTGAACGAGGAGAGCTTCGTCGCGGACATGGCGAGCGTGGGAGCCGCGGGCTTCGCCCGCGGCCGGGTCGCCTTCCTGCCGACCGAGGTGGGCAGGCGCGCGTTCGTCGGCAACGCCGCGGTCATCCCGGCGGGGACGCGGATGGGACCGGGGTCCCTGGTGGGCGTCAGCACGATCCCGCCGTCCGACGGCGTTCCCGAGGGCACCTCGTGGCTCGGCTCTCCCCCGATGCACCTGCCCGTACGGCAGGACAGCGGCTCGTTCTCCGAGGACCGGACGTTCCGGCCGCCCCGCCGGCTGGTGCTCCACCGCCTGGCGATCGAGTTCTTCCGCGCCACCCTCCCGGCGACGCTGTTCGGCGCGGGCTTCTACCTCTACCTGCTGGGCGTGCACGCGCTCGCCCGCGTCCTGCCCCTGCCCGCGGTCGTGGCCGCCGCGCCGTTCGTCGCCTGCGCGGCGGGGCTGGCGATGATCGGCTGCTGCGTCGCGGCCAAGCGACTCCTCATCGGCGAGTACCGGCCGAGGGTGGAGCCGTTGTGGAGCCGGTTCGTCCGGCGCACGGAGTTCGTCACCGGGCTGTACGAGGCCGCCGCGGTGCCGGCCGGGGTCGCTCTCCTGGCCGGCACCCCGTTCCTCCCGCCCGTGCTGCGGTGGTTCGGGGCCCGCATCGGCAGGCGCACCTGTATAGCGACCACCTACCTGACGGAGTTCGACCTGGTGGAGATCGGCGACGACGTCGCGATCGGATCGGGGGTCTCCCTGCAGACCCACCTCTTCGAGGACCGGGTCATGAAGATGTCCGCCGTGACCGTGCGGTCCGGCGCGAGCATCGGCACCCGCGCCGTGGTGCTCTACGACTCGGTGGTGGGCGAGGACGTGTCGCTCGGCGCTCTGTCGCTGCTGATGAAGGGCGAGCGGCTCACGCCGGGCACGAGCTGGCGGGGCATCCCGGCGCAGGCCGGCCTCGCCTGACAGTCTGGGAGAACACATGGGATCGACTGTGGGCATCCTCAAAACCCTCCGCCGCGTCCTCCGTCCGGAGAAGGCCCCTCCGCCACGCTCCGGGCGGCCGCTCGCGCTCGTCTACCGGGGCCCGGCCTCGATCCCCGGATGCTCCGAGGCGGTCGCCGGGTTGCTGGAGGCCAGCCGCTGGGGCTTCGACGTCCGCTACACCGGCCCGCACGAGGAGATCCCGCTCACGGCGGAGGCGCTGGCCGGGGCCGCCGTGTACGCCCAGCCCGGCGGCGGGGATCTGGACCGCGGCTACCGGCACCTCAGACGGCATCGCGGCCTGCTCCGTGACTTCGTCGCCAGGGGCGGCCGCTATCTCGGCTTCTGCCTCGGCGGCTATCTCGCCGGAGCCACCCCGGGGTTCGCCCTGCTGCCGGGCGACACCGACCAGTACATCGTCACGCCGGGCGCGACCGTGGAGGACGAGGAGGACACGCTCGTCGACGTGCGGTGGCGCGGCCGGAACAGGAGCGTGTTCTTCCAGGACGGTCCCTGCTTCCTGCTCGAACCGGGCAACAAGGCCAGCGTGCTCGCCACCTACCCCAACGGCGCCGTCGCCGCGCTCGTCACGCCGTACGGCGCGGGCCGGGTCGCCGTGGTCGGCCCGCATCCGGAGGCCACCGACGACTGGTTCACCGACGCCGGTCTGCCGGTCCGTCAGGCACAGGATCTCGGCCTCGACCTCGTGGACGCGGCGATGGCCGGGTGAGTGACCCGTGTGATTTATGGGAAAAGTCGCCATAAAAGTGACTAATAATGATGAATTACCGCTTTCCGGCAAAAATCCCCATTATGGGGGGATGGTGCGTAAATTAGCCGCCCTCGCCGCGAGCCTCACCGTGATGGCGTCCTCGGCCGCTCCGGCCGCCGCGGAGCCGGTCACCTTCCTCCCCGGGTCGGCGGGGGCGGGCGACCCCTACTATCCCCTCCAGGGCAACGGCGGCTACGACGTCGGGCACTACGACCTGCGCCTGCGGTTCGACCCCGACGACCACGAGGTGGACGCGACCACCACGATCACCGCGACCGCCGTCCAGAACCTGTCGCGGTTCAACCTCGACTTCTCCGGGCCGCCGATCAGCGGCGTGCTGGTGGACGGCGCCCGCGCCGCCTACCGCCGCGACGGCCAGGAACTGGTGATCACCCCTGCGAAGGGACTGAGGTCGGGGAGCACGTTCACGGTCGCGGTCTCCTATGCCGGCACGCCGAAGGCGGTCTCGGACGCGACCGGTCACCAGGGCTGGATCAGGACCAAGGACGGCGCGTTCGTGGCGTCCCAGCCGGACGGCGCGCGCAGCTGGTTCCCGGCCAACGACAGCCCGGCGGACAAGGCCACCTTCTCCTTCCGGGTGTCCGCGCCCGAGGAACTCACCGTCCTGGCCAACGGCGAGCGTACGGGGACGGACGGCGCGGACGACGACGGCTACAAGACCGTGCGGTGGGAGATGAGGCAGCCGATGGCGCCCTATCTCGCCACGGTCGCGATCGGACGCTTCGTGGTCAGCGAGGGCACGGTCGCCGGCATGCCCAACGTGACCGCCTACGACCCGGCCCTGGCGGACAAGTCGAAGGACCTGCACGACTTCACGGCCGAGGCGGTCGCCTGGGAGACCGGGCTGTTCGGCCCCTACCCGTTCTCCTCCACCGGCGGCATCGCCGACGGCAACGGCTCGGTGACCGCGCTGGAGACGCAGGGCCGGCCCGTCTACAGCGGCGGCCCGACCGACAACCTGGAGATCGTGCACGAGCTGGCGCACCAGTGGTTCGGTGACAGCGTCGGCGTGCGGAGCTGGCGCGACATCTGGCTCAACGAGGGCTTCGCGACGTACGCCGAGTGGCTCTACCAGGAGCAGCACGGCGGGCCGTCCGCCAAGGAGATCTTCGACCGGCACTACCGGAGGACCGGCCACTTCTGGAACCTGAAGACCGGCGATCCCGGCCAGGAGCACATGTTCGACGAGCACGCGGTGTACCTCCGCGGCGCGATGACCGTCCACGCCCTGCGCACGAAGATCGGGGACAAGGTGTTCTTCCCCCTGCTGAAGACCTGGGCGCAGCAGAACAGGCACGGCACGGCGACCACGGCCGACTTCGTGAGCCTCGCGGAGAAGCTCAGCGGGCAGAACCTCCGCCCCTTCTTCGACGCATGGCTCTACCAGGCCAAAAAGCCCCGGCTCTGAGACGCGGCGACTATCCCTGGAGCAGGACGGGCCGCACGCCGGGGAGGACGGTGGCGCGGAATGTGGCGTCGAGCTCGGCGGGGGTGGCGGAGATGTCGCCGTCCACCCAGGCGCGCAGCAGTGCCAGGAAGGCGCCGACCACGCAGATCACCAGACGGTCGAGCGCGGGCGACGGCCGGGCGCCCGCGGCGAGGAGTTCGTCCCTGACCACGCGGCCGAGTATCTGCTCGCCGCGTGCCGGCACCAGGCCGCCGCCGCGCCGCCCCAGTAACGCGCGTACGAGCCGTCGCTGCTCCCGCACGTGCTCGAACGTCGGCAGGCTGAAGGCGAAGAGCTCCCCCGGAGCAGCGGAGGTCTCCGGGCGCAGGAAGGCGAGCTGCTCGATGTTGCTGACCAGGACGTCCTGCTTGTCGTGGAAGTGCGCGTAGAACGTCGACCTTCCGACGTCCGCCCGCTCGATGACGTCGGTCACGGTGACCGCGTCGTAGCCCTTCTCCAGGATCAGCGCCACGAGCGCCTCCCGGATGGCCCGCCTGGTGCGCCGCACCCGCCTGTCGTCGGACATTTCGCGGCTCCTGTTCGGTTCCGCACACCGCGGATCGTCTGATCGTTGACGGGGGCACCATAGCGAACGGAGCATTCATTACCGAACAGACAGTTCGGCAATGGAGGGGAACACCATGGGCTTGGGCAGGCTGCTGCACGATCACGCCGAGCACGCGGAGGCGGGCGGCACGATCGACCACCCGCGCGCGTACGAGATCTTCACGTCGATCGGCTTCGGGGGAGGCCGCCGGGCCGCCTTCACCCGCGTCGCCGCGCTCGCCGGGCCCCGCCCCGGCCACCGGATCCTCGACGTGGGATGCGGCACCGGCTACCTCACCCGGATCCTCGCGCCGGTCGTCACCCCCAGCGGGCACGTCACCGGGATCGACCCCTCTCCCCCGATGATCGAGTACGCCCGTCGCCGGGCACCCGGGAATTGCACCTATGTGGTCGGCGAGGGCCAGAGCCTGCCGTTCCCGGACGGCTCGTTCGACGCGGTGGTCTCCAGCCTCGCGGTCCACCACATCCCCCAGGACGCACGGCCGCCGGCGATGCGCGAGATGTTCCGGGTGCTGCGCCCCGGCGGCCGTCTGGTGATCGCGGAGTTCCGGCCGCCGGGCAACGCTCTGGCCGCCCGGCTCGTCGGGATGCTGACCGGCCCGGCCATGCGGCACGACCCGCGCGATCTGCTCGGCTCCCTGATCCCGGACGCCGGCTTCCACATCGAGGACGAAGGCGACCTGCCCGCCCTTCTCCACTACGTACGCGCGGTCCGTCCCGGCCGCTAATTCGATCGCCCCGGGGGCGTACGGGCCTCGGCGCGCTTTCACGGTGCGGGTTTGCCCTTCCGGCGGATGGGGAGGGGAGGACAGCACCGCCGGGGGATGGTTGCGGACAGT
Organism: Microbispora sp. ZYX-F-249; assembly: GCF_039649665.1. Classification (NCBI taxonomy): domain Bacteria; kingdom Bacillati; phylum Actinomycetota; class Actinomycetes; order Streptosporangiales; family Streptosporangiaceae; genus Microbispora; species Microbispora maris. Next base: position 20,415 of record NZ_JBDJAW010000068.1, read on the forward strand.
CCGTTTCGGCCTTCACGGCGGTCCGTAAGGAGGAACGATGACCGAGCCTCAGCAGCCCGAGCTTCGGCGTTCCGGCGGGGGCGGCGCCAACGACGAGAACATCGACGTCATTCCGGAGTCGGCGAGCGCCGCGAAATCGGGCGGGCAGCCGCACGGCACCGACAAGGGGAACAAGGGCGGCGGAGAAGGCGGCGGCGTGCCACCGGACCAGCGCCCTCCGTACCCCGCATGACCTGGCGGGACACGTCTACCGCGGACGATCGCGGAGCGGCGGACCGGGACGACGGCGCCCGGGCGGATGAGAGAGCCGCGCCCGGCCCCCGTCGCGAGCGGAGCGGGCGGATCGGCGGAGCGGGACCGCGGAGGGGTGAAGTGAGCGGAATACCCACCATCAAGAGCCTGGACGAGCTGACCGAGCTCGTCGAGCACCGGCCCGGCCTGTACCTGCGGTACTCCAAGGGGCCCGACGCCGACGCCGGCAAGCCGAGCGTCGACTACGAGAGCCGTCTTGAGCTACCCGGCCTGTCGGTGACCGTGCTCGACGCCGAGCGCTGGTGGACCCTCCCGCTGCGGGACTGGCTGGCCCGCCAGATCTGCAAATACACGCATCTGGCCGAGAAGGACGAGGAACGGCACGCGTGGGTGCTGACCGGCCGTGTGGTGGGCCGCGGCCCCGACCACGAGCCGCTCATCGACCAGGTCGAGCCGCTCGCGTGGCTCGACGACTCGGTGGTCGAGCAGGCGCGTGAGCACTACGAGGAGGTCTTCGACGCGGGCCGGGACTCCACGGGCTGAGGTTCAGGCCGGGGCGCCCCGGACTCCCGCCCGCGCCCGCAGCACCTCGCCGTACACCGCGTGGACCCGGTGGACGAGCCGGTCCCAGCGCAGCTCGGCGACCCTGCGCCGGGCGTCGGCGGCCATCTCCTTGGCCTTCGCCGGGTCGTCGAGCAGGCGGCGGATGGCCGCCGCCAGCGGCTCCGGCCGCCCCGGCGGGACCAGCAGCCCGGTGACGCCGTCCTCGACCAGGTCGGGGATGCCGCCGACCCTGGTCGCGACGATCGGGTTGCCCGCGTGCATGGCCTCGACCAGGACCGTGCCGAGCTCCTCGTACCGGGAGGGGAGCACGAGCGGGTCCGCGCCGCCGAGCAGCGCGGGGATCTCCTCGTGCGGGACGAAGCCGCACATGTGGACCCGCGCGGCGACGCCGAGCCGCTCCGCGAGCTCCCACAGCTCCCGGGCACGCGGCCCGTCCCCCACCACCAGCAGCTCGACCGGCGGGTCGGCCGGCAGCGCGAGCGCCCGCAGCAGGACGTCCACTCCCTTCTGCTCGTGCAGGCGGCCCACGTAGAGCACGCGCGGCGCGGGCACGCGGTCGAGCAGCGGATGCGGGCCCGTGGGCCGGACGAACGCGGGGGCGATGCCGGAGGGGATCACGTGGACGCGGCCCTGCGGGACACCGCCGCCGGCCAGGACGTCCCGCATCCGCGGGGTGAGCACGATCACCGCGTCGGCGCGGGCCGTGCCCCGCCGTTCGAGCGCGCCGCCCAGATGCCGCAGCAGCAGCGCCCGCGGCGTACGGCCGAGGAGCGTGTGGCCGGGACTGCAGTGGACGGTGAGGACGAACGGCACGCGGGCGTGGCCGGCGGCCCGCAGGGCCAGCGGCACGACGGCCAGATCCTCGCCCAGGTGAGCGTGGACGAGGTCGGCTCCCTCCGCGAGCCGGGGCAGCAGCGGCCAGGCCGCCGCCGCGTACATCTGCCGGCCGGCCGCGATCGGCAGTCCCAGCCGCAGCACGCGTCCGTGCCGCCCGAAGTCCTCCGTACGCGGGGCGGTGGGCGGGCGTGTCGTGACGATCGTCTGCCGCACGCCGAGCCGGTCCAGCGCCTCGCTGAGCCGCGCGCAGTGGTTCTGCATGCCCCCGACGGGGTCGAACCGCACGCCCCTGCCCCGCAGCGCGGTGACGGGCGCGGCGAAGACGGAGCACAGACGCAGTACGTGCACGCTGCGGATGTACCCCGAAGTCGTGATCGACACTGACACCTCGCCGCCGAGGGCGATCCGCGGAGATCGCCCGCCGGGTAGCCTTGCAGGCCGGTGTGCCCGCTCCGGCCCCGGCGCGGGCACATGGGACATGGCCTTCAGCAGTGCTTTATATGCTTTCTTTTTGCTGGTCAAACGGCGATCGTGAGGGTGGACATGGTCGAGAGGGCAGGCACCGCGAAGCGCGCGAGACCCGCGCGCGCCGCCGGCGGTGACCCGGAACTGGATCTGCGGCAGCTCCTGGCCGGCCTCACCGCCGTACGGGACGGCGACTTCGGCACCCGGCTCCCGGAGGACGGCGACGGCCTGCTGCAGGAGATCGCGACCGTCTTCAACGGGATGGTCGACCAGCTGTCCCTGTTCACCTCCGAGGTGACGCGCGTGGCGCGGGAGGTGGGCACCGAGGGCCAGCTCGGCGGCCAGGCCGAGGTGCCGGGGGTCTCGGGCACCTGGAAGGACCTCACCGACTCGGTGAACGCGATGGCG
>NZ_JBDJAW010000069.1 GCF_039649665.1 Microbispora sp. ZYX-F-249
ACCCTCGCCCGCGCCGGCACCACCCTCGGACTCGGCACGACCTGGACCAACACCGCCCTGGTCCGCCGCCTCCCGATCCTCAAGTAACCCCCACCGACTCCGGTGCCCACCCCCAGCCCCCTGGGGGTGGGCACCGGCATGTCCGCGACGACGTCCGCCCGCGTGCCGCCCGCGGTGCTCGCCGGTCAGTCCTGGCGACCGGCCTTGAGCCGGGCGGCGAGCGCGGCGGCCTGGGTGCGGCGCTGCATGTCGAGCTTGCTCAGCAGGTTGGACACGTAGTTCTTGACCGTCTTCTCCGCCAGGAACATCCGCTCGCCGATCTGACGGTTGGTCAGGCCCTCCCCGATCAGCTCCAGGATCTGCCGCTCCTGGTCCGACAGCGCGGCCAGCGGGTCCTTCTTCGTGGCCTGGTCGCGCAGCCGGTGCAGCATGGCGGCGGTGGTCTGCGGGTCCAGCAGCGACTGCCCTCCGGCCACCGTGCGCACCGCCCCGACCAGGTCCGAGCCGTGGATCTGCTTGAGCACGTATCCGGCCGCGCCGGCCATGACCGCGTTGAACAACGCCTCGTCGTCGGCGTAGGAGGTCAGCATCAGGCAGGCCAGGCCCGGCACCTTCGATCGGACCTCACGGCAGACGTCCACCCCGTCGCCGTCGGGCAGGCGCACGTCGAGCACCGCCACATCCGGCTTCAGTGCGGGAATGCGGGCCACGGCCGACTCGGCCGTCCCCGCCTCGCCCACCACCTCGATGTCGTCCTCGGCGTCCAGCAACGCCGCCACACCACGCCGTACGACCTCATGGTCGTCCACCAGGAACACCCGAATCATGCCCCCTACGCTAAGCCCTCCGATCGGCGTACGCACCGGGGCGGGACACTGCGATGAGCCCGCCTGTCCCCCGGGCAGGGACCACCGTGCTCACGCTGCCCGCGCCGTCGCCCGGGGGCCGGCTCGTGACCGCGTGCGCGGGCGGCGGCGTGTCCATCGCCATACCTCGTCGGCGCCCCACACCACGAGGGGGAAGGGCAGGAGGAGCACGAGCTGAACCGGGTCAGGCGGCGCCGTGCCGAAAACCGCACGGAACCGCGGCACGAGGACGACCACGGCGGCGAAGGCGACCTCGAACGCGATCCCCCACAGGAGCAGCCGGTTGCTGGTCACGCCGATGGCCCGCAGGGACGCCGAGTGGGTGCGTGCGGCGAAGGCGGTGCCGATCTGGCAGACCACGATGCCCAGGAAGGTCATGGTGGTCGCCTGCTGCCAGGTGTGGTGCAGCGCCGAGCCGGGTCCCGTGGCCGCGCCCGGATGCCAGCCGCCCAGCAGGAGCGTGCCGAAGAAGGCTCCCAGCACCAGAACCGCCGACACTCCGCCGAGCAGGCCCCAGGCACGGGCCAGCATGACGCCCTGGATCACCCCCTCGGATCGGCGCCGGGGCGGGCGCTCCATCAGGCCGGGTTCCGCGGGCTCGCGGCCCAAGGCGAGCGCGGGCAGCGTCTCGGTGCCCAGATCGATCGCGAGGAGCTGGAGCACCGTGAGCGGGAGCGGGACCCTGCCCCCGGACAACGCGAACACGAGGAACGGGATCACCTCGGGTGTGGCGTGGGCGAAGATGTAGCAGATGAACTTGCGTACGTTGTCGTAGACCCGCCGGCCCGCCTGCACGGCGTCGACGATCGTGGCGAAGTTGTCGTCGGTCAGCACCATGGTGGCCGCCTCGCGCGCGACGTCGGTCCCCGAGACCCCCATCGCGACGCCGATGTCGGCGCTGCGCAGGGCAGGGGCGTCGTTGACCCCGTCGCCCGTCATCGCCACGACATGGCCCTCGGCCCGCAGCGCGTCGGCGATGCGCAGCTTGGCCTCCGGCGAACTGCGCGAGAAGATCAGTTCGTTGCCCTTGCGGAGCAGGGCGTCCAGCTCGTCGTCGGTCATCGCGTCCAGCTCGGAGCCCGTCACCACCTGGGTGCGGTCGCGGGCGATGCCCACCTGCTTGGCGATCACCGCCGCGGTGAGCCCGTGGTCGCCCGTGACCACGATGAGCCGGATCCCCGCCGTGTGGCAGCGAGCGACGGCGCCGGGCACCTCGGGCCGGGGCGGGTCGAGCATGGCGACGACACCGAGGAAGACCAGCTCGGCTTCGGCCTGCTCACGCCGGGCAGGCAACGGCACGCCCGGGTCAAGGGGACGCCGGGCCACCGCGAGCAGGCGCAGCCCCCGGGACGCGTAGCCGTCGACCACCTCGGCGATCTCCTCACGATCCCGCTCCCCGATCGGCCGCGTCGCGCCGTCCGAGGTCATGATCATCGTGGTGCGCTCGAGGACCTCCTCCGGGGCGCCCTTGGCATGCACCCACGGCGTCCCGTCGACCATGTCGACCGTCGACATCATCCGCAGGGAGGGATCGAAGTGGAACTGCCGCCGCCGCTCGCCGTCGTGGCCGCTGTCCCCGAGTGAGACGCTCATCCGGAGAAGGGCGATCTCTGTCGGGTCCCCCGTCTCGGCCGGTTCGAGAGCGGCGTTGTTGCAGCGGGCAGCCGCTCCCGCCAGCGCTCGCAGCGGCGGTGAGGACGCGGGGCCGGGCCGATCTCCGCCGGCGTTCCGGATCGGGCCGGCGCTGGTCCAGATGTCGGTCACGCACATCCGGTTGAGCGTGAGCGTGCCGGTCTTGTCCGTACAGATCACCGTGGTGGAGCCGAGAGTCTCCACGGCGCTCAGCCGCTTGACGACCGCGCCGCCGCGGGTCAGCGCCCGCACTCCGACCGCCAGGGCGAGAGTGATGGTGGGCAGCAGGCCTTCGGGGACGTTCGCGACCAGCAGGCCGACGGCGAAGTTGAACGCGTCGGCCAACGGGAGGCGTGCCACCAGGGCGGCGACGGGCAGGACGACGGCGCCCGCCGTGACCGCGACGATCGCGATCAACCAGGCGACCCGCTTGACCTGCAGTTCGAGTGGCGACTCGTCCCTGCCGACACGCTGGGAGAGCGCGGCTATCCTGCCCAGCTCCGTGTGCATTCCGGTGGCGAACACCAGCGCCCGGGCCTGCCCACCGGTGCATGTCGTGCCGCTGAACAACAGGTCACGCGCCTGGAGCAGCGGACCGGCGCGGTCGTCGAAGGCGGCGGAACGGTATGCGGTCAACGACTCGCCGGTCAGCGTCGACAGGTCGATCTCGGCCGCGCCGTCCAGCATCCGGGCATCGGCCGACACCCGGTCTCCCTCCTCGACGACCAGCACGTCGCCCGGCACGAGTTCACCGGCGTCGATCACCTGGAGCCTGCCGTCCCTGACGACCTTGGCCCTGGCCGGCAGGTAGCGGGCCAACGTCTCCACGGCGTGCTCGGCCTGCTGCTCCTGGGCGAAGGCGAGGAGTGCGTTCAGGACGATCACCCCGACGATCGCGATGGCGAGCGGAGCCGTGTGCGCCACCATCGCCAGACCCGCCGCCGCCCACAGCAGCAACGCCAGGGGATGGGTGAACTGGCGGCCGAGCTCTTTGGCCCGGCCGCCCCGCGACTTCCGCACCAGCTGGTTCGGCCCGTACACGACAAGGCGGCGTGCGGCCTCCCTGGAGGACAACCCCGCGGGCCGCGTCCGCAGGTCGCGGAACAGCCGTGCGACGGGTTCGCGCGGATCCGACGGCCGGCCTTCGGTTTCCGTCATCGGCGACCATCCACAGAATCGACCTGGCTCGGCCTCGTCCGCCGACCACCACCGCGATCACCGGACGTCCGGCCCCGGGCCGCGGTTCGCTGTGATCAGACCTGTGCCCCGTGTTCGGCGCGATGCTCCACATGGGCGTCCGTGCCGGGGAAGATGAGGGTCTCGTGCTCCTCGTCCAGCCACCGCACGAAGTACGGCGGCGATCCGTCGCCGTGGTAGAGCGCTGTGATGATCCCGACCCGGCGAGGCCCGTCGAGGTGAAGGCTCTCGATGACCAGCCGATCTCCTACCGACGCTTTCATGGACGGTCTCCCCTCATCTGATCGGCCTTCCCATGGAACGTCACCGTCCGCGCTGTCAACGCTTGCCGGTCTCGCGCTTCACGCACAGGGCAGGAGGTCCCGCGGACGGGGGACCTCCGTACCGCTTGTGCTCGTCGCTTCGGGGCAGGGACCAGGGTCCCCGGCGAACAGGAAGGACGCCCCTTGGCGCGTGCCGGGCGGGGGAATGAGGCTGGACTCATGGCTGGAATCGTTGCCGAGGCATGTGACGTCCTCCTCCGCGATGGGGGTGTGGCGCACATCCGCCCCCTGCGACCGGCGGACCGGGACGCGCTGCACGCGCTGATCACCAGGTCCTCCCCGCGCTCGGCGTACCTGAGGTTCTTCACCGGCGGCACCGCCTCGGCCCATGCCTACATGGACCGGATCAGCGGCCCCGGCTACCCCGGGCACGCCCTGGTCGCTCTGCTCGGCGGCCTCATGGTCGGCGTCGCCGAGTACATCCCCGGCCCCGGCAGGCCGGAGGCCGAGGTGGGGATCCTGCTCGACGACCCGGTGCACGGCCTCGGGCTCGGCACGCTCTTGCTCGAACATCTCGCGCTGGATGCGGCGGACAGCGGCATCGAGGATCTGCTCGCCACCGTCCTGCCCGAGAACCGGGCGATGCTGCGCGTCCTGAACGATCTGGGCCTGCCCGTGCGGCAGCGGTACGCAGAGGGGCAGGTCGAGGTGCGCATCGCCACGCGACCCACCGAGAGCCTGGTGACCGAGATCGAGGCTCGGGCGCACGAGGCGGAGCGCAACTCCCTCGCCCACGTGTTCACCCCTCGCTCGGTGGCCGTCGTCGGGGCCAGTCGCGATCCGGCTCGCGTGGGGCATCGGGTGCTGCGCAACCTGTCCGAGGGAGGTTTCCCCGGGCCGATCTACCCGGTCAATCCCCGGGCGACCGAGGTATGCGGCCTGCCCGCCTACCCCGGCCTCGCCTCGCTGCCCGGGCCGGCCGAGCTGGCGGTGATCGCCGTCCCGGCCCCCAGCGTGCTCGGTGTCGCCCGCGAGTGCGCCCGTCACCGGGTGCGCGCCCTGGTCGTCCTCACCGCCGGCTTCGCCGAGGCAGGAGGCCGCGAGGCCGAACGGGAACTGCTGCACATCTGCCGCGAGGCCGGCATGCGGTTGATCGGGCCCAACTGCCTCGGCGTCGTGAACACCGCGGCCCGCCTGCATGCCGGCTTCCTGCCCGGACGCCCACCGGCGGGTCCGCTGGGACTGATGTCACAGTCGGGCGCGGTCGCCGCCGCCGTCATCGAGCGGGCCGGACGGCTCGGCCTCGGCGTCTCCTCCTTTGCCTCCGTCGGCAACAAAGCGGACGTCAGCGGCAACGACCTGCTCGAATACTGGGAAGACGACGCCGCTACACGCGTCATCGCCCTGTATCTCGAATCGTTCGGCAACCCGCGCAGGTTCGCGCGGATCGCCCGCAGGATCAGCGCTCGCAAACCGATCATCGTCGTGAAGAGCGGACGCAGCGCCTCGGGCAGCCGGGCCGTCCGCTCGCACACCGCCGCCGCCGCGACCCCCGACATCGCCGTCGACGCCCTGCTGCGCGCCTGTGGCGCGATCAGGGAGGACAGCGTCCAGGATCTGCTCGACACCGCCCGCCTGCTGGCCTCCCAGCCACTGCCGGGCGGCCCCCGGGTGGCGATCGTCGGCAACTCCGGCGGTCCGCAGGCGATGACCGCGGACGCCTGCGAGCGGCTCGGCCTGGTCGTACCCGACCTGTCCCACGCCACCGCGGAGGCGCTGCGTGCCCGGCTACGCCCGGCCGCGTCGGTCGGCAATCCCGTCGATCTCACCGCCGAGGCCGACGCCGCCGACTTCGCCTTCGCGATCGCGACCGTCCTGGCCGACCCGGGCACCGATGCCGTTCTGATCGTCTACACCCCGCCGTTCGGTTCGGGGCTTGAGGAGACCCGGGAAGCGATCGCGGCCGCCACCACGGGCGCGGCGAAGCCCGTGCTCGCCTGCCTGGCCGGGCATGACGGCCTGATCGACGGCCGGGTGCCCGCTTACGCCTTCCCGGAGCAGGCCGTGCACGCTCTCGCCAGGGCCGTCGGCCATGCCGCCTGGCGGGCCCGGCCGGCGGCCCCTGCCGAGGACGTCCCGGGCATCGACCTCACCGCGGTCCGGCGGATCGTCGCCGCGGACCTGGCCGCTCATCCCCAGGGACGCTGGCTGGACGAGCACACGGCGGCTCGCCTGCTGTCGGCCTACGGCGTCCGCGTCGCCGGATCCGTCGCCGTCGGCGACCCTGAGACAGCCGCCGAGGCCACCGCCCTCACCGGCCTGCCCGCCGTGCTCAAGGCGACCGGCCCCCGGCTCGTCCACAAATCCGACGTGGGCGGCGTCCGGCTCGGTCTGCGGACCCCCGAGCAGGTCCGGCAGGCCTACCGGGAGATGGCCGCCCGCCTCGGCCCCGCCATGCGGGGAGCGATCGTCCAGGCGATGGCTGCCGAGGGCATCGAGATGATCATCGGAGGCGTCGCGCATGAGACGCTCGGACCACTGATCATGGTAGGGCTCGGCGGGGTCACGACCGAGTTGCTCGCCGACCGCGCCTTCCGCGTTCCGCCGATCGACCGCGCCGAGGCCGGGCGGATGCTCGGCGAGCTGCGCTGCGCACCGCTCCTGCACGGGTATCGCGGCCGCCCGGCAGCCGACGTCCGCGCACTGGAGGATCAGATCGTCCGCGTCGGCCGCCTCATGGACGACCAGCCCGGCATCGCCGAACTCGACCTCAACCCCGTCATCGTGACGTCGGACGGCACGGTGGCCGTGGACGCGCGCGTACGACTCGCCCCCGCCCCGCCTCTCCCCTCCCCTTTCCGGCGCCGTCTCCGCTGACGGGGGCCACGAGTGTCGTTCGGAAACTCGCCGACCGGCGGTGGCGGCCGTCTTCTAGACAAGGCAGCATTCAACGATTTAGAACAAATGTAGACGGACCCTCTAGCCTTTCTTTCAGATAGATCGCGGGCGTTTCCCCTCGCGATTCACGCCGGAAGGAGAGGAACCATCATGCGCGTTGAGATGGAGATGTCAGCCGTCGACAGGTTCAGCGACCTGCTGGGCGCCATCAGCCAGCTGGAGGCCACCGAGCCGGGACGCACCGCCCTCGAGGCGCTCGCCAGCTACGAGTCCTGCGGCTGACCGAGCCGATCGAAATGGTGGAGCCGGGGTCTCGGCCCCGGCTCCACCGCACGGCACCACAGGCGAACGAGACCTCTGGATTTCCATGCGAAACGAGAGCGCCGACCCGGAACTGGACCTCCTGCAGAAGAAATACGAGCAAGCGCGTGACGTCCTACTGCGTAAATACACAATTCGGTCCCAGGCATTCGCGGCACTGTCCTACACATATTTCATCGAACTCGTCGGTCACGCGGCCGCGACGGGCAGCGAGCAGGCGTGGGAGAAGGCATGGTCCCAAAGAGACCTGTGCCAGAGGCAGCTGTGGGCCGGCCACCGCCCGGATGCGGCGTCGCATGTGAAGATCCTCGACCCTCTGCGCCCCCTGCTGCTCTTCCAGGAGACGGAGACCGTCCGTCTGCCGCGCGCTCTCGCGCCGACGGTGGTGCGGCTGACCCACGAGTCACACGGGGACATCCGGTTCGAGGAGCACTACCTGTACGTTCTCACGCCGGGGAACGACATCCTGGTCCATGCGGTCCCCGTCCCGATCCGGGACCTTTTCTTCCCCGAGCCCCGCGCGCACCGCAACGGCGTACGCCATCCGCAGTTGTCCCCCGGCGGAGCGCCGGTCGTGTCGGCGGGCGAGCTGTGCCTGTTCGGCGATGGTGGCGGTGTGGCCGCCGCCGTCTTCAACACCAGGTCCGGCCATTACCGCCCCCCGCCCGTGAGCGCGCTGAGGATGCTGGACGCCTGCCGGGAGACCTTCGGCCTGGACGCGGACCGGATCCTGCATCTCACCATGGGTCCAGCTCCCGAGGACGGCAGCCATGGCGGGTGACTCCACCTGGTGGCGGGCCGGCATGTTCACGTTCGAACACGAACTGCCTCTGCTCGTCAGCGCCGACGGCACGAGGCCCCTGCGGCACTGCGGAGGAAGGCTGCGCCGGGTGGGCGAGGACACCACGCTGTCCGTCTACTACGACTCGCCGGACAGGGACATGGAACGCCGCGGCGTCAAACTGAGCGTCTACGGGTATCCGTCGAATCCCGCTTTCGGGGTGAAGCTGCGTATGAAGGAGTGGCTGTCCTTCACCGACCGCGTACGACACAGCTTCTCGGTGACCGTGCCGCTCACCGCCGCCCTGGCCGGACTGGCGGTCGGCGGGCTCGCCCCGCTGCGGGGCCTGCAACCGGCGGCCGCCGCCCTACGGCACGTTCCCGGCCCGGTCGAGATCCTGCCGGTCGCGCACCTGCTCCAGGAGAGAACGCGGTACGTCTACCAGCACGAGGAGGATCAGGAGTACCTCAGCGTGAGCCTGGACGAGTGCATCTTCACCGGCTCGGGCGGCACGCTCACCGCCACCTTTCTGGAAATCTCCACCTATTCCTGGCCACTGTCCCGGCTCGACATCCTCGCCGCGACCGACGAGATGACCGCCGAGAACGAGGACCGGCTGGAAGTCACAGCGGCGGTGCCCTCAAAGTACGACCACTTCCGCCTCCTACAGGAGCAGAAAGCCTCATGACCGCATACCGGCCGTACCCGTTCTGGGGGGCGCAGGTCGTCAGCTGGACGGGGAGCAGCCTGCAGAGTGCCGTGCTTCCGCTGTGGCTCTATCAGCTCACCGGCTCCACCCGGTTGGCACTCGGCGGATTCGTCACCGACTGCCTGATCCGCGCCCTGGTGTCGCCTGTCGTGGGCGCCCTGGTCCGGACCCGCACTCCGTTCCGCGTCCTCCTGCTGGGCGACGCGATCGCCTTCCTGGCGACCGCGGCGCTCGCCGCCACGGTACGGGACGCCTCCCTCGTCGCCGCGGTCTATCCCCTGACCGCGGTGACGGCCCTGGCCATGCAGGCGAACCAGCTCGCGCTCCAGGCGCTTGTCCCGCGACTGGTCGAGCAGGGACGGCTCGCGGCGGTGAACGGGGCGATGCAGACCTGCCTGTCCGCGATCGCGATGGTGGCCCCTCCCCTGGCCGGCGTCCTCGGCGCCCTCGTCGACTGGCGCTACCTCATCCTGCTGAACGCGGTCTCGTTCCTGGTCTCCCTGCTGCTGAGCTACTGGGCCCTGTCCCAGCCCGCCACGCCTCCTCCGGCGGACGGCAGAACGGCGGCGGAGCACCCGCTGCGCACTGTTGTCAGGCACTGGCGGGAGTTCCGGTCCGGAGGCGCGGCGGAGTTCGTGTGCGCGGAGTCCCTGCTGTTCCTCTGCTTCGGAGCTTCCCAGGCGCTGTTCTACGGGGCGATCATCGAGGCGGGCCCGCGCGAGGGAGGCGTCTCCTTCGGTCTCCTGCTGCTGGGCTCGGGAGCGGGATCCGTCTGCGGTGGTCTCGCGCTGCGCAAACTGGGACCGGCCCCCCGACTGGTCATCGTCGTCGCCGGAGTCCTGTCTCTCGCCGGTCCCGCCCTGGTCGTGACCGGGCTCCACACCGTCATCGCCGTCGCCGCCGTGGGCACCGCCATGGTGGGGGCGTCGGGGAACCTGCTCATCGGAGGCGTCACGACCGCGGTGCAGCAGCGTGAGGACGCCGAGCGCCTCGCGGTGACGCTCGGGCTCCGCCGCGGCCTGTCGAGCCTGGCGCAGCTCGGCTGCTACCTCTGGACGATCGGAGTGGCCGCCGTTACCGGCTTCCAGGCCGTGTACCTGACAGCGGGCGCCGCCGCCTGCCTGGTCGCGCTGTTCTACTACCGTTCCGCCTCGCGTACGGGACGGGTGGCCGCCACTCTCGAGGAAGCCCTGTGAAGATCGAAGAGTTTCGTGAGGAGAACGGCGCGACCCTCGTGGTCGCGACCCTGCCCGGCGCGCTGAGCTTCTCGGCGTTCCTCGGCGTGCGCACCGGCTCCCGCGACGATCCCGCGGGCCGGGAGGGCATCGCCCACCTGCTCGAACACCTCGCGTTCAAGGGCACCGCCAGGCGCCCCACGTTCCGCGACGTGGCCGTCGAGCTGGACCGGGTGGGCGCGGAGTTCAACGCCTTCACCGGACGGGAGTGGCTCGCGTTCTACGTGCGCGGCGGGTCCGCCGCCGCCTCCACGGCCCTCGACGTCCTGGTGGACATGTACACCGGGTCTCTGGTGAGCGAGGAGACGGTCGCGCGCGAGAAGAAAGTGGTCATCGAGGAGCTCCGCCTCAACGAGAACGACGGCAGGCTCCGCGCCGACGACCTGATGCACCAGGCGATGTTCGCCGGCACCGGCCTGGCGAACCCCGTCGGCGGCACCGTCCAGGCAGTGGAGGCCGTCGACGCGGCCTCGGTCGTCGCGCACATGGCCCGGCACTTCACCGGGCCCGGCACCGTACTCGGTCTCGCGGGCGACGTCACCCCCGCATTGGTGCGCCAGGCGCGGCGACTGCTGCGTGCGGTCCCCGCCGCCGGAACGGCGGGAACGGCGGCCGCGCGGGAGCCCACCGGGCCGGCACGGGCCGGCGCGACCGCCCCGGCCGCGGCGATCCTGCCCATGGACGCCCCGCACGTCCATTACGTGCTCAGCTTTCCGGGCTGGGCGGCGACCGACGACAACAGGTACGCGGTCGGGCTGCTGCACACGATCCTGGGCGGCGGCATGCTCTCCCGCCTCTTCTGCGCGCTCCGGGAGGAGCGGGGGCTGTCCTACTACGTGGGCGCCGACCATGCCGCCTACCGCGACCGGGGCAGTTTCAACCTGCGGGCGGGAGTGCGGCCGGAACGTCTCGCGGAGGCGGTCGCCGTCACGGTGGAGCAGCTGACCGACATCCTGCACAAGGGCATCACCGCCCGGGAACTCGACAGGGCGATCTCGTACGCGCGGGGCCGGCTGGAACTGGGCCTCGGCGATCCACGCGGCGCGCTGCTGTTCCTCCTGCGCCGCGCCTGCACGGACGGCCGCTGGGAGGCCCCGGAAGAGGTCGTCGCGCGCACCCGCGCCGTGTCGGCCGACGCGGTGATGGAGGCACTCAGGGCATGCCTGAGCGCTCCCCCCGTCCTCTGCTGCGCGGGTCCCCTGGACCGGGCCGACGACGCCCTGGCGGAACTGTCGGCCCTCTGACCGCCCGGCTTCCGAGCCACCCCCGTCCCGACGGAGGCAGGGGCGCCTACTCCGGTGACCGCCCGTAGTAGGCGGCCCGCATCAGCGCCTGCATGTCCTCCAGCATCGGCATCCGGGGGTTGGCCGGCGCGCACTGGTCCTCGTACGCGTTGAGCGCCTGCTGCGGGAGCGCGTCCAGGAACGCCCGCTCGTCGACCCCCACGTCCCGGAAGGAGCGCTCGATCCCGACCGCGTCGCGCAGGCGCTCGATGGCCGCCGCGAGCGACTCGACCCCCTCGGCCGGCGTGGCCGCGGGCAGGCCCAGCGTCTGGGCGATCTCCTGGAACCGCTCCGGGGCGCGGTAGTCCTCATACTTGGGCCAGCCCGACAGCTTCGACGGGACGGTGCCGTTGTAGCGGATCACGTGCGGCAGCAGGATCGCGTTCGTGCGCCCGTGGGCCACGTGGAAGGTGGCGCCGAGCGTGTGGGACATGGCGTGCACGATCCCGAGGAAGGCGTTGCCGAAGGCCATGCCGGCGATCGTGCCGGCGTTGTGCATCTTCTCCCTGGCCTCCGGGTCGGCGGCGCCGCGGGTGACCGCGCGCTCCAGATACCGGAAGATGATCCTGATGGCGTGCAGGGCCGGGCCGTCGGTGAAGTCGTTGGCGTACACCGAGACGTACGACTCGATGGCGTGGGTGAGGGCGTCGAAGCCGCTGTCGGCGGTGACCACCCTGGGCAGATCGGCGGCGAGGACCGGGTCCACGATCGCGACGCTCGGGGTGAGCGCGTAGTCGGCCAGCGGATACTTCTTGCCCGTCGCGGTGTCGGTGATCACGGCGAACGGCGTGACCTCCGCGCCCGTGCCCGAGGTGGTCGGCACGCACACGAGGCGGGCGAGCTCGCCCAGCGCGGGGAACCGGAAGGCCCGCTTGCGGATGTCGAAGAACTTCTCCTTCATGTCCGCGAAGACGACCTCGGGGTGCTCGTAGCGCAGCCACATGACCTTGGCCGCGTCCATCACCGAGCCGCCGCCGAGGGCGACGATGGTGTCGGGCCGGAAGGCGCGCATGAGGTCGGCGCCCTTGTCGACGGTCGCCACGCTCGGCTCGGGCTCCACGTCGTCGATGATCTGCAGGGCCACCCGCTCGCCGCGCCGCCGCAGCACGTCGGTGACGCGGTCCACGTACCCCAGCCGGGTCATCACCGCGTCGGCCACGATCGTGACGCGGTGCACGTCCGGCATGTCCGCCAGGTAGCGGATGGCGTTCGGCTCGAAGTAGATCTTCGCCGGGACCTTGAACCACTGCAGGTTGTTGGTGCGCCGCCCGATCCGCTTGATGTTGATCAGGTTGACCGCGGAGACGTTGTTCGACACCGAGTTGTGCCCGTAGCTGCCGCAGCCCAGGGTCAGCGAGGGCAGGAACGCGTTGTACATGTCGCCGATGCCGCCCTGGGAGGCGGGGGCGTTCCAGATCACCCGCACCGCCTTGACCCTGACGCCGTACTTCTCGGCGAGGCCGGCGTCCTCGGTGTGGATGACGGCGCTGTGCCCGAGGCCGTCGAACTCGACCATGCGCTCGGCGAGGGTCAGGCCCTCCTCTCGGCTGCCGGCCCGCAGCACCGCGAGCACCGGGCACAGCTTCTCCCTGGTCAGCGGCTCGTTCGGACCGACCTCGTCCACCGGCACGAGGATCAGGGAGGTGTCCGGCGGCACGGCGAACCCGGCCTGCCCGGCGATCCAGTGCGGGGTCCGCCCGACGACGCCGGGGTTGAGCCTCGCCTCGGCGCAGGAGGCGCCGTGCGCCGTCACCCCGAACACGAACTCCTCCAGCTTCGCCTTCTCCTCCGGCGTCGCGACGTACGCGTGCAGCCGGGCGAACTCGGCCAGCGCCGCGTCGTAGATCTCCTCGTCGAGGATGACGGCCTGTTCCGAGGCGCAGATCATGCCGTTGTCGAACGTCTTGGACAGCACGACGTCGTGCACCGCCCGGCGCAGCTTGGCCGTCCGCTCGATGTAGGCGGGAACGTTGCCCGCACCCACGCCCAGCGCCGGCTTGCCCGCCGAGTACGCGGCCCTGACCATGGCGTTCCCGCCGGTGGCGAGGATGACCGACACTCCTTCGTGCCGCATCAGCGCGCCGGTCGCCTCCAGGGAGGGTTCCTCCACCCACTGGACGCAGTGCTCGGGGGCGCCGGCCGCGACGGCGGCGTCCCGGACGATCCTGGCCGCCTCGGCGCTGCAGCGCTGCGCCGCCGGGTGGAAGGCGAACACGATGGGGTTGCGGGTCTTCAGCGCCAGCAGCGCCTTGAAGATCGTGGTCGAGGTGGGGTTGGTGACGGGCGTGACGCCGCAGACCACTCCGACGGGATCGGCGATCTCGACGATGCCGTTGATCTCGTCGCGGGAGACGACGCCGACCGTCCTGAGCCCGGCCATGCTGTGGGTCACGTGCTCGCAGGCGAAGATGTTCTTGACCGCCTTGTCCTCGAACAGGCCGCGGCCGGTCTCCTCGACGGCCAGACGGGCGAGCGCGGCGTGCCGGTCCAGCGCGGCGACGGACGCCTTCTTGACGATGTGGTCGACCTGCTCCTGGGTGAAGGACTCGTACTCCGTCAGCGCCTTCAGCGCGCCGGTCACCAGCGTGTCGATCGCGGTGTGCACCTGGTCGGCCAGGGGGGCGGGCAGGGCGGCTCCGGTCGGGGAGTCGGACATCTGGATCACCTCGTGGGATCGGTCGGCCGGCTTGTCGTGTCACCTTCATCCTTCTGGGGACGACGCGCCCGGGCCGCCGCACAAGGACCCCGTCCCCGAGGACCAAGGTCATCGGTTTCCCCGCCGCGTGGACCCCGGCGGTGCGCCCGGCAAGGGTGATCGGTCCCCCGATCCGGCGACGGAAGTCCTCACCGGCACGGCCCCGAAAGGCCCTGTCGCCGGACCCGCACGGCCCGAAGACTGACACCGTGAACACGACATTCGAGTCCGAAGCTGTGGTGGTGGCGACGATCGGAAGGGTCCCCGCCGAGGCGGTCACCGAGGCGCGCGAGCGCGTCGCGGCGCTGGCGCGCTTCACGGACAGGCCGATCCTCGCGGCCCGGGTCACGCTGGCCTACTCGCCCGGGCCGGCTCCCCGGGACCGTTGCACCGCGCGGGCCGTGATCGACGTCAACGGCCGCCCGCTGCACGCGCACGCCGACGCGGCGACCCTGGACGGGGCCATCGCCGAGGTCCAGGACAGGCTCCGGACCGAGCTGGCACGGCTCCGGAAGCGAACCCGTTAGACCAGGCCGAGGGCCCGGCGCGCCCGCGCGGCGACGCCGGGCCCGGTGCGCTCGGTACGACAGCGAGCCCCCACAGAAGACCTCCATGAGGAAGGTGCGCCGTGATGTCTCCCCTCGCTACAGAACCCGCTTTCCAGCGGCTGCTCGCCGCCGCCGGACAGGCGCCCTCGGTGCTCAACACCCAGCCCTGGCGGCTCAAAGCGGTCCGGGGAGAGTTCGCCGAGTTGCTCGCCGACCCCGACCGGCGGCTGCGGGTCAGCGACCCGCGCGGGCGATCACTGCACGTCAGCTGCGGCGCCGCCCTGTTCGGCCTCCGGCTCGCCGTACGGACCGCCGGTCACCGGCCGGTGATCTGGCTGCTGCCGAACACCGGGGAGGAACCCCGGCTCCTGGCCGCCCTGCGCGTGTCGCCGTACGGGCCGGCCCCCTCGCGGACCCGCGAGCTCTACGAGTGCATCGGCCTGCGCCGGACCAACCGGGAGCCGTTCGCCGATCGGCGGATCCCCGAGCACGTGCTCGCCGACCTGCGCCAAGCGGCCTCCCGTGAGGGGGCCGGCCTGGTCGTGCTCGGCCGGTGCGCCTCGGCCGAACTGCTGGAGCACGTGGCCATCGCCGACGACGAGCTGTCCGAGAACGACGACTACCTGGCCGAGCTTCGGGCGTGGACGGCGAGCGGAAGGCTCCGCGACGGCCTTCCCTCCTCCGTGCAGGGGCCAGGCTGCGTCGACGACCCCGCACCGGTCCGGGACTTCGGCACGCACAGGGGGCGTGGGCCGGTCCACTTCGAGTCCCGCCCGCAGCTGGCGGTGCTCACCACCGCGGGCGACGGTCCCGTCGACTGGCTGCGCGCCGGCCAGGCTCTGCAACGCGTGCTGCTGACCGCCACCCTCCACGGAGTGTCGGCGTCGTTCCTCAACCAGCCGCTCGACCTCCGCGACATGCGCCGGCGCAGCGATCCCCACCACCGGCGCGGGCACATCCAGATGATCCTGCGGCTGGGATACGGCCCCGCGGTGCCCCGCGCGCCCCGCCGCGCCGCTGTGGAGCTGAAGGAGACCGCCGCCGCCTGACCGCGCCCGGCGGGGGCTCGCGGAGCGGCGCCGGCTGCGGCATCCTGTACGACGAGAGCGACGAAAGGGACCGGTCCATGCGGCGACCACGTGATGCCACCGTTCAACGGCGTCAGCCGTACCCGTTCCCGGGTGTGGCGCGCCGACCGGCACACGGAGGCGTTGCACCGCATGTCCCGCACCGACAAGACCAAGCCGTTCACCGTCCGGCTCTGGCACGGCGCCCTGGCCCGTCAGGCCTGTCACGACCACGGGGCCGAGCCCGGCTGTGACCTGCCCGCCACGCTCGCGGAGGATCTCGCCACTTCTCGTACGCGCTGCTTCTGGGAGTTCCGCTGGACCGGCGTCCGGTGCTGCTGCTGCGGCCTGTGCCGGGACCGGAGGGGGTACCGCCGGCTGCTGCGCGGCATCCGCACCGCCGACAGGGCGAGCCTGGCGGCGGCGACCAAGGCGTGGCGCTCGGGTGACGACACGGCCTACGACGACGTCGTTCCCGTCCTCCGCTACCGCGGCTGAGCCCCGGTAAGCCCCGGTAAGCCCCGGTAGCCCCGGGCCTGCCGCACGTTTCACCGCACGCCGGGCATGACACCCGGCGTGCGTCAGCGGACGAGGGCCACGCCGCCGAGCGCGCCGGCCTTCCCCTCCCGTACGCAGGGGTAGTCGGTGTCGGGCCGCCACTCGTGCAGCGGCACCACGCCGGGCTCGACCAGGTCGAGGCCGTCGAAGAACGCGAGAATCTGGTCGTGCGACCGGGAGGTGGTGCCGGGGACGGAGGTCCGGCTGAAGACCTTGCGGCCCTCCTCCTCCTGGTCCTCGCTCAGCTCGCCGAGGGAGCCGTGCGACACGACCAGGTAGCCGCCCGGCACGAGCGGGTCCCGGAGCGTTGTGACGATCTTCTTGGCCTCGTCGTCGTCCGGGACGAAGTGCAGGACGCCGAGCAGGAGGACGGCGAGCGGCTGGGAGAAGTCGATGTGCTCGCGGATCTCCGGATGCCGCAGCAACGCGTCGGGATCGCGCATGTCCGCCTCGACGGCGAGCACCCGATCGTTCTCGGCGAGGATGGCGCGCGCGTGGACGAGGACGATGGGGTCGTTGTCGACGTAGACGACCTTGGAATCCGGGGCGAGTTCCTGGGCGACCTGGTGGACGTTGCGCTGCGTCGGCAGTCCCGCGCCGACGTCGAGGAACTGCCGGATGCCCTGCCGGGACAAATAGGTGACGGCCCGGATCAGGAACTCGCGGTTCTCCCGGGCGATGTCGGGAAGGTTGGGCAGGATCTCGATGATCTTCTCCGCGGCCTCGCGGTCCGCCGCGAAGTTGTCCTTGCCGCCCAGGTAGTAGTCGTACATCCGGGCGACACTGGGCGTGAAGGGGTCGACCCCCGCCGGCGCCTTACGCTCGTCCACAACTCTCCCCTCGTCGCACATCAAGGATGGTACGGCCTTGATCACGATCGGGAGGGTGCGTCACCAGATTGTCATCGAACACCACAAACCGGGATAAAGGGGCTCCCACCCCGCCGACGTGCCACGCGGCAAGTTTCCGGATTTACGGACAGAACGTTACCGGTCTCAAGGGACGTCTCCCAGTCTTGACAGTGCCGATCGTCCCGCCTACGGTCACGACACAACACCGATGTAGACCCACAAAAAATGTTAGCGCTAACACCATGAGGAGCCCCCCACTCATGAGAGCGGTCCCCCTGTGCGCAGCTCACCCTCCACCCCCCGGCGGGAACGTTCCGCAACGGCTCACCCGCACCAACCGCGCCTTCCTCATGAACCCCCGCCTCATGGCCGCGTTGTGCGCGCTCCAGAGATGAGCCTCGCGCAGCGCCATCGATAGGACGTGCCGCACCGCGCCCACAGGCTGCGGGCCCTTCCTCCGCAGGCCCGTCACGCCGGCCGCATGCGGGACACGTCCTCCTCGCGGACCGGCGGTCCGCCCACTCGCCACCGCCGACCGTTCCCCCGGAATTCACGCCCACTCTCGTCAGGCGTTGCCTGACAACGCCCATCAGAGGAGCCTTCGTGCCCAGAAAGCGCCGATATGCGGCGATCGCTCCGGCGATCCCCCGGCGGTCGAGGACAGTCCCGCTCGCGACCGTCGGCGTGCTGCTCAGCGCCGTCCTCGTTCCCGCCGGCGGTGCGGCGAACGCCGCCACGACGTGGTCGCCGAAGCCGTCGTACACCTCGACCGACAAGGGCGACGGCACCTACACCGTGCCGATCACCAACGCCGACGTGCCCGACATCAGCGTGGAACGCGTCCCTGCCGCCGAGAACAAGGAGCACCGGGACGTCTACTACATGATCAGCACGACGATGCACCTGAGCCCCGGCGCGCCGATCATGAAGTCGTACGACCTCGTCAACTGGCAGATCGTCAACTATGTGTTCGACCGGGCGGACATCGGAGACGCGTTCTCGCTGCGCAACGGGCAGAACTCCTACGGCCAGGGCCAGTGGGCGTCGTCCCTGCGCTACCACGACGGCAAGTTCTACGCCGTCTTCAACACCAACAACCTCGGCGGCGCCTACCTCTACAGCACCGACGACGTCGAGAACGGCACGTGGAAGCGCACGCCACTCGGCCGCGGCCTGCACGACCCCTCGCTGTTCTTCGACGACGACGGCACGGCGTACATCTTCTACGGCTCGGGCGGCACGAGCGCCGTGCGCCTCAAGTCCGACATGTCGGGCATCGACAGGGACTTTCCGAACATCTTCACGGCGGGCGACTACGCCGGCAAGCCGTTCATCGGCGGCCTGTTCGAGGGCGCCCAGGTCTTCCACATCAACGGCTACTACTACGTGGTCATCATCACCTGGCCGTCGGGGCAGGGCCGCCAGGTCGTCATGTTCCGGTCCAAGGACCTGCTCGGGCGCTACACCTCGGCGGACGGCACGAACACCTACGAGGCGCGCGGGGTGCTCAACTCCAACGGCTTCGCCCAGGGCAGCCTCGTGCCGATCTCGCGCGAGAACGGCGGCACCGACTGGTACGGCATGTTCTTCCGCGACAACTTCCCGATCGGGCGCACTCCGGCGCTCACCCCCGCCACGTGGCAGGACGGCTGGCCGACCTTCGGCACCAACGGGGTCGTGCCGGTGGGCGGCGCGTTCCCCAAGCCGATCACGCTGAGCCCGGCGGAGGAGACGTTCGAGCAGCAGAAGAGCATCGTCGCCTCCGACGACTTCGCCAACGACGCCCCGCACAGGCCGTACATGGACGAGCGGTGGACGATCCCGCAGCCGCCCACCTACGACGACTCGCTCATCGGCGTCGAGCTGCTGCAGAACTCCGGGTTCGAGTCCGCCGAGGTCGCGCCGTGGGGCACGCAGTACGGCGCGACGATCAGCCGCGACACGACCGATCCGGCCGCGGGCTCGGCGGCGCTGAGGGTGAGCAACCGCACGCTCAACGGCTCCGGACCGAACCAGAGCCTGAACGGGAAGGTGCAGCGCGGTGTGACCTACACCGTGTCGGCGAAGATCAAGTACACCTCCGGCCCGAGCAGCATCCGGTTCAACCTCGTGGCCGACTGGGGCGCGGGCGTCCAGACGATGGCGTCGGGGAACGTTCCCGCCGGGCAGTGGACGACGGTCACCGGCCAGTACACGATCCCGGCGACGGCGAACGTGGACAACTTCAAATTCGCGGTGGAGACGCCGTGGGCCAACCCGCAGCCGGCGTCGTCGAGCGTGGAGTACCTGATCGACGACGTCTCGGTCGTCGGGCAGCCGGTGACGACCGAGAGCCCGGCCGAGGCGGAGATCGCCCCCAACGGGTCCCGCCTCGACCCGGTGTGGGAGTGGAACCACGCCCCGGACAACCGCTACTGGTCGCTCACCGACCGGGACGGATGGCTGCGGCTGACGACCGGCAAGGTGGTCACCGGCAAGTACGTCTACGGCAAGCTGTCCGGCCGGGACGAGCTGACCTGGTTCGAGGAGGCGCGCAACACGCTGTCGCAGCGTACGTTCGGGCCGCGGCAGTCCGTCGAGACCAAGATGGACATCTCCGCCATGAAGAACGGCGACGTCGCAGGCCTGGCCGCCTACAACCGCGGGTTCTCCTACGTCGCGGTCAAGCGCGTCGACGGGCAGAACACGCTCGGCGTCGTCAACCGGGGACAGCCGTTCGCGGTCGACATCGACCAGGCGGCGGTCGAGAGCTTCCTGCCGGGCACGACGGTGCCGCTGGGAGACGCGACCCAGGTCTACGTGAAGGCGGACCTCGACTTCGCCTCGCCGAGCGGGCAGCTGTGGACGACGTTCTACTACAGCCTGGACGGGCTGCAGTGGACCAAGCTGGGCGACCGCGTCGGCCCGCAGACGCTGGACGGCAGCCTCTCGCACTTCATGGGGCACCGCGTCGGCCTGTTCGACTACGCGACGAAGGAGAAGGGCGGCCACGTCGACTTCGACTACTACAAGCTGAGCGACACGCTGACCGCGCAGAACAAGCCGCTCGACACGGGCGCGCTCGACGCGGCCATCGCGTACGCGGGAACGCTCGACGAGCGGGACTACCCGGCCGAGGCATGGACGGCGATGCGGGCCGCGCTCGCCGAGGCCACCGCGGCCCGGGCCGGACGGTTCGGCAGCCAGAACCAGATCGACGCCCCCGAGCGGGCGCTCAGCTACCAGCTCGCCCGGCTCGGCACGCTCAAGCTCGCCTCCCCGCAGGTCGCGCTGACCGTGACGGCCTCGTCCCGCTGCGTCGGCGCCTCGGCGTACGTCGCCGTGACTGCCGTGAACAACGGTGAGGTGCCGGCGACGATCGAGCTGACCACTCCGTACGGCACCAAGACCGTGGCCGACGTGGCCCCGGGCAAGCAGGCCTACCAGTCCTTCAACACCCGCACCGCCCGGATCGACGCCGGCCAGGTCACCGTGACCGGCACCGCGACGATCGGCGGCAAGCAGGTCACCTCGACCTACGACGCCGCCTACCCCGCGGCCGGCTGCCGCTGACCGCATCGGCGGTGACCACGGTCCCCACGACGAGGACACCGCCATCTGAACAACCGGGGCCGGCCAGGCGGCCGGCCCCCCTGAGACGTCGTACGGATCGTCAGGGCGGGCGTCCGTGCCAAGGAAAAATCCGAGGTCAAGGAGGATATTAGGTGTTGAAGCGCGTTCGAAGGGCGGCCCGGCGCCGGGTCGCCGCCGCTGCCATGGCCGGCGCCCTGCTGGCCGCGGCGGTCGCCGCGACGGCGGGGCCGGTCCAGGCCGCCGGCCCGAACATCATCGTGAACGGCGGGTTCGAGGACGGCCTCACCAGCTGGTTCGTCAACAACGGAAACGCGACCGACGGCGCCACGCTGTCGGCCACGACGGACGCCTACGCCGGATCGAGCGCCGTGCTCGTCACCGCGAGGAAGACGACCGGCTCCGGCCCGATGCAGGACCTGTCCGGCAAGGTGCAGGCCGGCAAGACGTACGCGATCACGGCGCGGGTCAAGTACGAGAACCCGAACAGCCCGGCGACCAAGCAGTTCTTCGCCACCATGCACTACGGCGGCTCGACGTACACGAACGTCGGCACGGTGACCGTGGCGCGCGGGCAGTGGGGGCTCATCCAGGGCACGTTCACGATCCCCGCGAGCCAGAGTGTCGCGACCGCCAGGCTCTTCATCGAGACGCCCTGGACGTCGAATCCGGCGAGTGACCCGAACACTCACCTGATGGACTTCAAGGTCGACGACGTGTCCGTCTCCGAGTTCGTGCCGTCGACGACCATCGAGGCGCTCGGCAAGAACCCCGGCGAGGGCAACCCGCTCATCTCGCACAAGTTCGGCGCGGACGGCAACGCCTTCGTCCACGACGGCCGCGTGTACATCTACATGACCAACGACACGCAGGAGTACAAGCCGGGTCCCACCGGGGTCTCCTCCACCAACACCTATGCCGGCATCAACACGATCACGGTCATCTCGTCCGACGACCTCGTGAACTGGGTCGACCACGGTGAGATCCCCGTCGCGGGCCCGAACGGGATCGCCCGCTACGCGAACAACTCGTGGGCGCCCGCCATGGAGAGCAAGGTCGTCGACGGCAAGGAGAAGTTCTTCCTCTACTTCGCCAACAACGGCGGCGGCTCGGGCGTCATCGTCGGCGACTCGCCGGTCGGCCCGTGGCACGACGAGCGCGGCAACCTGCTCATCACGAGCGCGACGCCGGGCGCGTCCAACGGCATCAACTGGCTGTTCGACCCGGGCGTGTTCATCGACGACGACGGTCAGGCCTACCTTTACTTCGGCGGTGGCGGCGACGACGGGTCGCGCAGCGCCGAGAACACCAACCACCCGAAGTCCACCCGCGTGATCAGGCTCGGCGACGACATGATCAGCACGAAGGGCTCGGCGGAGGTCATCGACGCGCCGCTCGTGTTCGAGGCCGGCCACGTGTTCAAGCGCGAAGGCAAGTACTACTACTCGTACTCGTCGAACTTCGGGTTCGGCGGCCCGATCGACCCGAACGGCCCGCCCACCGGAGCGATCGCCTACCTCATGGCCGACAGCCCGATGGGCCCCTGGACGCCCGAGACGTACAAGGGCATCATCTTCCGCAACCCGGGCACCTACTTCGGCGCCGGCGGCAACAACCACCAGTCGGTGTTCAAGCTCGGTGACCAGTACTACTTCACCTACCACGCCCAGACGCTCAACAGCCGTATCACGGGCGGCGCCACCCAGGGCTTCCGCAGCCCGCACCTCGCCAGGCTCGACTTCAACCCGGACGGCACGATCAAGGAGGTGCGGGGCGACTACAAGGGCGTCGAGCAGATCCGCGACCTCGACCCGTACCGCGTGATCGAGGCCGAGACGATCGCCTGGCAGCAGGGCATCGCGACGAAGAAGGTCGACGGCGCCTCCGAGGAGTTCGGCGCGCAGGCTCCGAACCTCGTGGTGCACGACATCGACAACGGCGACTGGACCTCGCTCGCGAAGGTCGACTTCGGCCAGGGTGGCGCCGCCGGCGTCACCGCGAAGGTGCGCCCGCTCGCCGCCGGCGGCAGGATCGAGATTCGCCTGGACGCCCGTGACGCGCCCGTGGTCGCGACCATCCCCGTCGACGCGCCGCTCGGCGAGTGGACGAAGCTGACCGCCGCGCTCGACGGCGTCAAGGGCGTGCACGACGTGTACTTCACCTACGCCGGGCCCGAGGGCGCGGACCTCTTCGAGGTCGACTCCTGGTCCTTCGCCACCGCCCAGGAGCAGAAGGTCACGCTGACCGTGACGGCCGCGCCGCGCTGCATCGGCAGCTCGGTGTACCTCGCC